>NZDA01000031.1 GCA_002686525.1 Methanobacteriota archaeon
GAATTGTACTTTCACATATATACCATTGTTTTCTTAGTAACATTTCTGGAAGTGAGTAAAATTTGTTTTGTAATTGCTGTTTATCGTCAAAATAGAGTATTAAAAATATATTTCATGTAAATTATCAATCTGTAAAAAAACGGTAAAAAAACCATTTTTGGTGCTCGTGCCGGGATTTGAACCCGGGTCGCCGCCTCGAAAGGGCGGCATGATGGACCGAACTACACCACACGAGCGGTGAGCCGCCGAGAAGCNAACCCCACATAATCGCAACGGTTCTGAATACTAGAAAATAGTCTAATAATTCTATTCTNATACNGTGGGAAATTGNATAAAAAAATTGATTACGCCTCTGATCCAATTGATTTCCACCAATTAACTATGGGTATGAGTAAAACTAAACAAAAGATACTAATTAANGTAAAATTAAGCCAGTTCAATGAACTTTGAACTGACTCACCGTAAACTCCTAACAACAATCCTACTGAACCAAACCTGATTCCTCTACCGAAAATTCCTGCAATAGCAAATAGGCGTAAATCCATCTTCCCTGCACCTGCAATCCAGGCTAGGGCCTTGTAGGGAATTGGAGAAATGGCAGCNATGAAAACTCCGGCAGAGCCATATTTCTCGATTAAGAAATTTAATCGATTAATATTACTATCACTTACAAAGCGTTCCAATACAGGAATACCTCCATAATACCCAATTCCATAACCTAAAAATGCTCCAAATACACTNCTTAAAGTCGCAACAAGAACAATTATAGAAATTCCTATCACACTATTTGCCTCGATAACCATCGGAATTACAAGTACATCTGGAGGGATTGGTTGGAAAGCTGCCTCTGTAGCCGAAACTAAGGCTAATCCTAACAGNCCAAAGCCATCNGCCCAATCAACAAAAGGTTGGAAATAATCGCTCGGACTCATACTTCTCAAATGGTTCCCGTATCATAATGCGAATGAACATTTTCCGAAGATTATCATCAAAATACACCTATTACTGATATGTAGGTAATGACTCGGAACCTTGTGAAGAAGGAGGTACTAGATACTGCGGCCTTAATTTCTTGGCCTGTAGGTAGAATGAAAGGATGCTATGCCACTCCTTCACAAAAAATAGAATTATACAAAATTTATCCAAAAAAGGAAATCGAAATTGAGTCTGCAGATTTAATTTGGTTAGAATCTGATGAAAAAAGTTTTCAGATTGCCACTAAATTAGCCGAAGAAACTGGAGATATGGCAGGATTGTCAAAAATTGATTTAGGTATTCTAGCACTTTCAATTTTTGTTAGTGGAACTTTAATTACTGATGATTACAGGTTACAAAATCTAGCACAGAATGCTGGAATTAATTGGGAAACTGTGTCTACAGATGGTATTACCAAGATTTGGAAATGGGAGCTAAGGTGTACTGCATGTAAGAAAATACATGCTCAACCTAAGAAACCAAATCCAAAAAAATCTGACTGGGGAATATGTCAAGATTGTGGTTCAAAACTAAAATTGAAGAAAATTGAATAATTATTCCGACTCTTCTAAGTGTTCTTTTGTCATTCCACCTCTATCTATATCTTCTCCGGCCAATGACATACCCTCTTGAAGACCTCTTTGAAATTCTCCCTTCGCTCGACCAGCATTCCTAGCTAATTCTGGTATCTTTTTCGCTCCAAACATTATAGCTAACATGATTACAAGAATTACAATTTCTTGCGTTCCTAAGATTCCCATATTAATCCTGAAGTGGTTACAACCTTCAAAGGCTTCGGCGAAAAAACCTCTCAACCTCCAGAAACAGGAGGTAAAAAGGCAATTTCTGATGAATCACTAACTTTGGAATTAAGATCTACACCTATTTCTCCATCTAGCGCCACAACAAGACCTCTAGAAACCATCGAACTCAATTCAAATCGCTCTATAATTTGATTAATTGTTGTTCCATATGATAATGATAAATCAATTGTTCTTTGATTTAATTTCTCAGCCAGTGGTCCAAAAAATAAGAGCTTAACCTTGATGGCTCCTTGAATCGGTTCTTGTTTATCCACGACACTCGGAGTAGTATCTCGGAAATCAAACCATCTATTATTTAGATTGAATAAAATTGCTGAAAATTAACAATAATTCATAGGTAAACTACTGCTCGTGACTTTGTGACAGATGTAGAAGCCGTTGTTTTTGATTGTGATGGAGTGTTAGTAGATATAACTTCATCTTGGCAACAAATTCATAGTTACTTTGGAACTAATAACAAAGAAAACTTAGCAAGATTTCTCGAAAAAGAAATTACAGATGATGAATTTATGGAAATGGATATCGAGTTGTGGTTAGAAATACAAGAAAAAATTCACATGGATGAAATAATGAGATGTTTTTCAGGAGTAAAACTCATGAAAGGGGCTAGAGATGTGATTAATGAGCTTAAGAAAAGAGGAATTTATGTGGCCATTGTGTCCTCTGGTGTAGCTAGATTCATTGGCTCAATAGCGCATATGCTGAAAGTAGATGATTGGGCTGCAAACGACTTTTCGTGGGATGAAGAGGGCTTTCTTTCGGGACCTGCTCCAGCAATGGTTGATTCACATGATAAAGGCGAAATGGTACAAAAATTAGCTAGAATAAACGGATTTAACCCGAGCAAAATATGGACTGTGGGGGATTCTGGTACTGATCTATCAATGAAAATTGCTGGTTCAAAATTTATAGGATTCAATCCGGCAAGAGATAGAGCATTGAGGGAATTTAACAAAGCAGATGTCCCCGTAATTTTAGAAAAAGATCTTACAAAAATCTGGGAAATAATATTCTCTGAAGATTTCCCTAAAGAGGATTAAGCAAAAGGTATTGATGCCGAAGCATGAGTATGCAAATTAATAACAGTCAGAATACAAGGTTTAGGTTGAAATCCTAGCATTCTTTGATAATCCGTTTGATCTTGCCATGTGGAGCTATGGACTATTGTGGTTCCTTTGTGATCGCCAACAAATTGTCCATGAACATGTCCAGTAACAAATATGTCAGGAATTGTACCAATAACCATACTATCTTCTGGCTCTGGAGATAATGGAGTCTTACCNCCCCAAGATGGCGCCAAATGTCTTCTTTCAAGCATTGAACGCATTGCCATTTCGGGTTTTGAATATGTAACAGACCNAAGTCCTGCAACAAAATCATCTATACTTTTACCATGATAGGANAGAATTCTAACNCCATGAAGNCTGAAATCACAAGGATTCCCCACGAAAACAGCATCTGAATAGTCCTGTTGAACTTCAGGATCCAAAGCTGGTTGAGGTTCTGCAGGTCGTACCGCATCATGATTTCCTGGAAGAATTATTACGTCTACCCAATCAGGTAAATCACTTAGAAGGCTGGCAAGAGCCCCATATTGTTTGAATAAATCTGTGATGGCTAAGTGCCTGTCTTGACCAGGATAGATTCCTACACCATCAACTCCATCTCCACTTAATACGAAATATTTTATTGTCTTAGCCAAAGGATCTGTCTTGAACCAATCAATCATTTTTTTCCATTGAGGCTCAAGGAATGTTTTACTTCCTACATGTACATCTGATAGGAAAGCTGCTGATACAGATTCATCTAAACTTGCAGCGTTCTTTGCNCTTCGTGGCAGAGGAGGTAAGTGAATATTTGATNTGATAAATAAATCAGTNCTNTCACCNATGAAAAATCCACTTACACCAACAACNTCATCNTTCATCAATCCATCAAGAGCTGCATGTAGTGGATTTGCTTCTGAAGGNGGTTTGAGTAAACATTGTATCTGCGTAGTCTCATCTTCCAACAGGAACATCAGATTTCCTGATTTTGCCCAACGAGGCTCACTAACAAGTCCTACTATTGTGATTTCATACTCATTTGAAGAATACCGCTGTCTATTCCTGTAAGCTTCTGCATTTGAGATAGGCCTCCTTGGNAGGCAACGTCCCTCAATCATCAAATTTCTAATCTTACTTAGTCGNCTATTAAATAATGATTTGATATCTGACAATTTACCCTCTGTCACCGAGTTCCCAGTAATGTCAAAATGTACTTCAATTTGTGAATCAACATCTTTAGCCAACATTGGGAAATCTTCGAGGCTATAGTGGGACAATCCATGAGGCCTAGGAGGTGGAGATATATCGCTATTGGAAACGGGTGCTAATACTCTACCAATAGGTGAGGGGTTATCTGGAGTTGGTAGAGTGACCTGTGATTTTTTACCTGGACTTTGAGGTCCCCCAGTAATTTGTTTATCAGAGGGAACCAAAGAAAGTAGTTCGTCAATTGTCTGCGCAGTTAAAAGTTGTACTTTTGATGAGCGTGCGGCTTCTATCAAAGGATTGATATCAACCAGCTGTTCTATCTTATTTTTGGCATCGAGTCCCATTACAAGAAGCCCAGCAGCGCTCAACATCTTCTGTTGTTGCGCCCAATCGTCGGATGCCATGCAACTCACGTCAGGTACGTACGCTCATGATAATATCGCTACAGCAGATTCATTCATCCCAGTCTGTAAGTGATGCCAAATCTACTTTTTGTATTTCTTCTGCGACTGTTGTATCTTCAACTTCCCAACTCATGCTCCCTTCCCACTGCTCAGAAGTTGGATCCATCTGAGATAAATCTGGTTTAGATTCATCATTGTCATCAACACTATTTACAACATCTTCTTGTTCTTCTAGTCTGTCTAATGTCTCAAGAGCTAATCGAAGAGCGAAAACAGCGAAAGAACGTTTATTGTCAAGCCTATCATTCTCACCGAAATCCATTCTCCTTACTAGGAAATAATCTTGAGCGATGACTGCAACATGAACTCTTCCAACTTCTTTATCTGTAGTTGAGCCACCTGGTCCCGCAATTCCTGTTATCGCAATTGCTACATCTGAACCCGATTGATATCGCGCCCCTTTAGCCATCTGAACTGCAACTTCGTGAGATACTGCTCCGGCCTCGCCTTCATCAAAAGCCGATTTTTGTACACCTAACTCTCTCATTTTTGCTTCATTGGAGTATACTACCCAGCCTTGATTAAACCATTGGGTTGCACCAGAAATATCAGTGATTAATGATGCTAACAATCCACCAGTACATGATTCGGCTGTAGAGACTGTCCAACCCTTCTTCCTAAGACGTCTAGTCATACGAGATGCTAGACCCGCGGTCTCTTCTACCACGAATAGCCCTGATGGCTATCCTTCTTGATTGTTTACACTTTATCTTGAAGATTAAAGTGGTGGGCCCGGCAGGAATTGAACCTGCGATCTTCGCTTTGTAAGAGCAACGTCATAACCCCTAGACCACGGGCCCCACAAGAGAGTCGGGAAGAGTCGCATTCAAATGATTGGCGGTCGAAGCATCTGTTAGAGAGTGCTTATTTGACAGACATTGATGAACTGATTGTGGAGATGATTAATAATGGCTTGCCATTAGATAAAGAACTCATAAATGCGCTGAAAACAGTGAAAATTGAAGATTTCGTTGAACGCGGATATGAGCAATTCTATCTAGACAATCCTGTCGAATTCATGAAAACTAGCAAAGGAATTGTAAAAAATATTTCTGCACCGCATATGTTAGCCATTTTACTTCATCATTTGGAAATAAAAATGGGACAAAAAGTACTATTGGTTGGTTCGAAAGGCGGCTACCTTGCAGCAATTTTAGACCAGTTACTTGGAGAAGATGGAATAATCACAATAATAGAACCACATGTTGAAGTTCTTGAATATACAAGGAATACATTAGAGAAATATTTCTCAAAGGGAGTTATTCGAGTACTTTCAATATCAGATTTTGATTATAATGAAGACTCAGCAAAAGAATTTGACAGGGTACTGATTACAGGTGCTGTAAGAGAAATTCCTGATTTCTTGAATATCTCTTCACGAGAAGGCTCATTCATTCTAGGGCCATTTGGAGGTAATATTCAGCAAAGACTCTTGAAAAAGGAAAAACAATCAGAAGAATGGCTTGATACAGACCTTGGAGGAGTAGTATTCTCTCCAATGGATACTAGAAACTCAGAAAGAAACCCCCTAGATCCAACAGTACTAGCTGAAGGGCTAGAAGATTCTTTTGCGATGATTTCCGAATTGATTGAAATTGATGAAGAAATATTACAAAGTGTAGAAGATTTAATCCAATCATTGAAAGAATTACCAAGAGACATTCCTCTGATTAATGAAAACTCATCTGATGAAGAAATAATCGAGAATCCTGTAATGGATTTGATGATGTCTGAAATGGAGAGGTTGGCACCTATTTGGCCTATTATCGAACATTTAATGTCAATTGAATTAGTAAATTTATTCCATTCAGAAGATAATGATTCATTTATTAGCGGTGGACATGAAGATTTAGTTCCTTGAATAGGAGTGTTCTTGCACTGATGGCTAGTGCGAGTAACGTGCTTAAACCGACTATACGCCAGTTGAGTAATAAAGACATTCGAATAAGGAGACGTGCAGTAAGAAAATTGTTCGAATTAGATGACCCTGCTGCAATCGATGCCTTCATACCAATGTTAAATGATAAAGATGAATGGTTCAGAGGTAAAGCACTGATGGCAATACAAAGATGGGCTTCTATGAAAGAGCTTGATTTAGCAGAAAAACTCTCAGTTTCACCGAAAAGNGAAGAAAGGATTCTAGCCTGTAGAATTGCTCCAAAAGTCGGTAAATCAAGTAAAAAGATTTTACAAAATATGCTCAATGATNAAGAACATCTGGTGAAACAAAATGCTTGGAAAAATATTCTAAANTTGGATGAAAAATATATTCATGAAGCAATAATGAATGAGGATGTCGGGATTCGTGCTTTAGGAATAGATAAATTAGATGAAAAAGATGATTTAAACTCGGANTTACTAATCAATTTATTCGATGATGAATCCACAAGAATAAGAAAAAAAGCAATTAAATTATTGAGGAAAAGGCCAGATTTATATGATTCAGGAGAACTTGATGAAGCGATAATAAAAGTCGCAGAAGATGATAAAAATATTCAGATTGATGCATTAATAATGCTAATAGAATCCGGAAGAGAGAATAATTTACTTGCNAGAAAAATACCNNATTGGTTAGAAAATGAAAATCCTGAGAGTATTGGATTATTAGTTGAAGCAATTAAGANCCGAGAATGGGAAGATATTGATTGGTTGATTAGTTTGATNATGAAATCGTCTAATGAGAATCTTATTTCTAGAATACTTAGAAGGGAAAATTCGATTCTAGCCAATCAATACAAAATCGAAATTCTTCTTGATGAGGATAGAAAACCTGCTTTAAGATCGAGAATTATCGAAGATTTATTTGGTAAGAAACAAAATGANGAGATAACNAAAATCATCTACAAACTAGAAAGTAATCAGGATGAATCAATTTCTCAAACTGCAAGAATGTTCAGAGAAAGTACCCCTTGAAACTAAATCGCGGGTAATTTCAATCTAGAAAGTGGCACGGCGATAGGAGGTAGATGGTCTGAAAGTCTGTGTCTGCTAGTCTTAGGTGACAATAATTNTCCAGAAAGTGCAGCATTAATCACTTCTTGTTTTGTGATAGATTCTCGACCACAATTAGGCCAAACATCTAATTCGATTAAATCATCTTCAAGATAGTCAATAAATACACAAGGNACACAACTTAGTTCTAATCTTTTAGCGACATGGAATCTATGGTGACCATCTAAAATTGTCCCNGTAGATCTATCAATCAATAATGGCTTAGTGTAGGCATTCCACCTATGAGTCATTTTTTCCAGTTGATCAACTTTTTTTGGTAANATTTCTTCATGAGGTCTGAGAACCTCAAGTGGGACCAACTCAACCTTCATAGAAGNCCGAGTAGTGCATTACTGTTAGTTTTGATGCCGAAGATATGATGTTTAGTTACGTTAACGCAGATACATGGACGACCATAAGCTGTACCTCTCCTCAGAGGATAATTTGGTCTTAAATGAACTACGTGAACANGGTGAATCGTGGATTGTAGGAGGNTGGGTTAGAGATGTATTGATGATGAAAAAATCNGATGCAGATTTAGATATNGCGACAGTNCTNCTACCAAAAAAAGTGATGGAAATTTTCCCAAAAACAATCCCAATAGGCGAAGAATACGGGACAGTNATGGTAAGAATAGATNGCTCAGATAAAAAATGGGAAGTGACAACGCTTCGGAAAGATGGAAGTTATGGAGATGGAAGAAGACCTGACAATGTTTCATTTGGAAAAAACATAATTGATGATTTGGCACGAAGAGATTTCACAATTAATGCTATGGCAATAGATAGTAAAGGATTGATTATAGATGAATTTGGTGGGGAAAATGACTTGCAAAATAATATCATTAGATCTGTTGGCAATGCAAATGAACGAATTGCAGAAGATGGACTGAGAATTTTAAGAGCGTTTAGATTCTTAGATTTGGAAAGAAATAATTTGAGGACCTTCGATAGTGATTTAGAATATGCGATAAATAATAATGTTCACATGTTGGAAAAAGTTTCAAAAGAAAGGATAACAGATGAATTAATGAAAATTCTGAATAGTAATAATCCGTACAAGATTTTTTCAAAAATGCAAGAAATGCAAGTCTTACAAAGAATTCTAGGTGATTTATCTGTTGATATTGTTGACCATGGCGAAGTTGAGCCACTTGTAATATTGTCTAAATTTCTAAGAAATAATGACTGTACGGGAGATGAACTATCGGATAAATTAAAAAAATTGTTAAAATTATCAAAAAAAGAAATAAATTTGGTTTCCTTTCTTCATGGACATAGGAATATAAATTTAGATAGAAATTTGAGTAGCCTCAGAAGATTTCGAGTATTATTAACTGAAGAACAAAAACTGATGATATTACAGTATCACAATGATACATTATTTAACAAAAATATTGAAGAATTAGGTGATGAAGAAATAAGGTTGCAGCCTATCCTTAATGGCAATAAAATTTCAGATATCACAGGGATAAAACCTGGGCCAAGGCTTGGATATCTCAAAGACTGGTTATTTAGAATTCAAATCGAGCAAAATATATTACAAGAAGATGATATGATTGAAGTTCTTAATAGGATAAACTGGAAAGATACTGAAATTGAATCTTGGCCAAAATTATCATGGCCTTAATCAAAGTTCATTGAGATACTCAATATATTCATTCTCATCTAAGTATTGGTCACCATCATAGTCGAATGGTTGTACAATTACGCACCAACCATCNGCATAGGCATCATCGTTAACAAGGTCAGGATTATCTTCAACGTCACCATTTAGTGAAACGATTTTACAAGGGAACGGNGCATTAATCAATAATTTTTCATATTCTGTCGTTACAGTAATCANTAAGTCATCTAAACCTAATTCATCGCCACTAGTCATAGGAGATGCAGCATCATCATCTTGGGAAACTTCTCCTTCATCATCATCTGAATCTTCAATTTTGAATTCAGAATCATCTTCTGGCTTAGTTAANATTACTCTAATAATATCTCCAAATTCTGCTCTTACAAACTCACTAAGGCCAATCTTAACCTGTGAATCGCTCTTCTTTTCATCTAATACTTGTAACCAAAGATGCTCAAGAGTATATTTGCGCCCTTGTGCAACACTAAATTCGACATAATCGCTATCCGCCATGGTAATTCTCGACCTGCGCCCAACTGACAACTGTTTTGAATCATTCGATTCATAAAAGATGTTACATTGGCCATTACGAGACATTAACAATACCATTCTCTTCGGAAGGTTAGGTGAGATAGTGGAGTTCATGGAAACAGAAGAACAAAGTATGATTCGAGAAATGGTTCGTAGCTTTGCAGAAGAGGTATTAGCACCAACTTGTCTTGAAAGAGATAGAACTGCTACACCTCCTTTGGATGAATGGCAAAAGTTCTGCGAATACGGATTACAAGGAATTACAATTCCTGAAAAATATGGAGGAAGTCCTGTAGATGATATCTCTGAANCAATCATAATTGAAGAGNTGGCAAGAATCGATCCCTCTTTTGCAGTAATGTTTTGTGTTCACGTAGGATTNTGCGCAAAAACAATTGAATTACATGGTAATGAAGAACAGAAGCAAAAATATCTCACTAGACTTGCAGGTAATGANATTGGAGCTTATTCCCTTTCTGAAGCAGGAGCNGGAACAGACGCTGCTGCAATGGTATGNAAGGCTAAAAAATCAGATGATGGNAAGCATTTCATAATCAANGGAGANAAAATGTGGGTTACTAATGGCAAGAGTGCAGATATCTACGTTCTATTCGCAAAAGATGTCGACCATCCNGATTATGGTGTCAAAAAGCATGGTGGAACAACTGCATTTATTGTTGATTCATCAATGGAAGGATTTAGCGTTGGTAAGAAAGAAGAAAAATTAGGTATTAGATCTTCGGACACATGTGTTTTACTTCTAGATAATTGTAAGGTCCCTGTTGAGAATGTTNTGAAAGGAATAGGGGAAGGTTTNCCAATTGCAATGAATGCACTTGATAATTCTAGAATTGGTATTGCCGCACAGGCATTAGGAATTGCACAAGGGGCATTCGAGTCTGCATTGAATTACTCCCATGAGAGACAATCATTCGGTAAACCGATTGCTCATCATCAAAGTATTGGAAATTATCTTGCAGATATGGCAACACAGATCGAAGCCGCNAGGATGATGGTTTACAAGGCATCATGGGCTAAACAGCGACATTATGAAGAAGGCGGAGATAGGCATACTAAAGAGGCAAGTATGGCTAAATTATTCGCAGGAGANACNGCAATGTGGGTTTCTGAAAGAGCCGTACAAGTATTAGGAGGATATGGATACACAACTGATTTCCCTGTTGAAAGATTCTTTAGAGATGCAAAAATTACTCAAATATATGAAGGAACNCAAGAAGTTCAAAGAATTGTAATTAATAGAGCAATTAAACCCTAATTATTCGAACCAAGAATATTTTCTTTGGCCTTCTAAGACATCGTCCCCACCAACTGAAACTAAAGCAAATTCATTTTTAGGNGATAAAATAGATTTTTTTGCTGTTCCTCGATGAAGTGATTCGTAAATTTCTTTGTCGATTGGGTGTCTATCTTCAAGTCTTTCAAACAGATTGAACCTCTCAGCAATTTGTCCCCATTCTGGTTGAATTATACCNTCGAAAACCTTAGCTTTAGCACCGGAACCATATCCACATAAGCCAATTCTCTCACCAACCATCTNTTCATTTTCNAGATGATCTGATTCTAATGTAGACATTAATGCCAAGAAAATCGAACCAGTATATTGGTTTCCAACTAGACTTGAGGCTCTCTGCGCTTTCTCAATCCTAGCATCNACGAATTCTTTGAACATAGATGTTTTAGAAATTAGTCGACGATATTGNTCGTTAGCCTTTTCAAANTCTTCATANCCTTCTGCAGTATTCTCAAAATCATCNGGTAGTGGTTCGTCACCAATTTCTTCTATTATCTCATTCCACAGAGGCAAGTGTCTTCGATCATGTCTGAATACATCTGGGAACATTCTTTTCCCTTGGAAAGCATATGGCAGATGAACAATAATTCTTTTCCACTGCTCTGTTAAGATATCATCATCTTCCGGATTATACCTTCCTGAACGAATTGCTTCAATTCTAAAATTGATAAATGCCTGTTTAACAGATTCTGAATAACATCGATTGGAGAATTGNCCATCAAAAACAGGAGTGTCTTTGTGNATTTTCAGAGTTTTCGACTCAAAGAGAATATTGTCTTTCAGAGACGATATAGGCAAAACATCAAGAATTTTCTCTACTAATCCAGATTTCCTAGGTTCTTCACCTGCTTCTTCAGCCAAATCAAGAACATTTTCAACTACAGTTTTCATATCCACTTCTCTACGTGGTTTGAAAAAGTCATGAACTGGCATTGTTGAAACACCCCAGTTATCAGGAATTGCAATTAATCTTGGATTATGGCGAATTAATATCGCTCCTCCACCTGCACCTTGTGTATACTCACCTGATGATTCAAGATCATACTTGGCATTATCTGCAAAGACCACAATNCCTATTCTATCTTGAGATTCTCCTCCCCTAGCTACCCAATCTAATGTATTGTGCATTGCATCAACTGCTCCAATACATGCAAATGTCAAATCCACTACATCACAATGTCTGAAGCAATCCTCACCAAACTGTTTTTGATATCTCTGTTCTAACATATCCATGATGTATGTAGCAGTGGGTTTAGCACCGTCAAGAGCAGATTCTGTACCTAGATAAATTCTTCCAATTTTATTCGGATCAAGATTGTTTCGATCAATTAAACGAGCACAAGCATTGGCCCCCATTGTGGCAGTATCTTCATGTACATCTGGAATAGCCATTGCTTTAAGTCCAAGTCCACGGTTTAATTTTCCAAAATCAGCTCCACGGAACTCTGCAAAATCTTCCATTGCAAAGTATAGTTTAGGGAAATGTATGGCTATATCGTCAATTCCTACCTCAGTCATAGCAATCTTCAGACCTCGCGCAAAGCAAGGGGGTTATGATACCTACTGTGAAATTGAGTTTTAGTTGGCGATTATTAAAACGCATCACTGCGAGCCAGTGATTTTATTCATGCTATCTAATAGCTCATTATTNTCAGAAAAATACTCTGAAATTGGATTTAGTANATCTGCTAAACCTCTAGCCACTGCCATTTTTGCATCGAAAGGGTGTACTTCGCCACTATTAATTGCTGAAATTAAATCATCAACATTCTCCCATGTTGAAGGTGAACCAAACTCAGGTTTTGGTTCAATTTTTAATTCTCCATTCCTCGGAAGAATAACATGTCTTATAATCTCATAAACTGATGAATTATCNTTCCCTATCTCTAAAAATGCTTTACGCAATTTCTTCTCTAATTTTTTCGGACTATCATGTAATAATATTGCATTATTTGGATCAGATTTGGACATTTTATGATCATAAGAATCCATACGACCACTTGCTCCTTTGAGTCCAGATAACATTGGAGTATGGATACAGGTTGCTTTAATCCATTTATTTCTATCTGCTACTTCCCTCATGTACATGTGAGCTTTTCTCTGATCCATGCCACCAAGAGCTATGTCTATTTCCAGTTCAAAAATATCTGCTGCTTGTAATGCAGGGTAGAAAAAAGCAGACAAATCATGATCAGAAGAATCCTCATCCCTTCCCATAATACTGAAAGTTCTCCTGACTCTGGAAAGACTCATATTTTTTGAACATCGNAATACCCTTTCCCAATATTTACCAGAATCCATCATCTCAGANGCTCGAATGAATCTCAACTGACCTGGGCCCTCACCTTCCTCAGGAAAATTAAGAAGAACTCTGAATACATCTGACATATATTCTGCTGCCATAGATATTTTATCCATATCTCTCGANAACTTATCATTGACCCATGCATGCCAATCAGCTAGTAAAATTGTAACATTAACTTCCTCGTCCAATAAGTTCTTGATTGCCTCTGCCAATACCATCCAACCAAGATGTGCTTTACCACTAGGTTCTAGGCCAATGTATGCATTTAGTTGATCGCTTCCAGAATGGCTCTTCCCACCTGAAATAACTTTTACCACATGATCTATNCCAACAATTTCTTCACAATTANCAAACATTTTATTTATTTTAGAACTCGTCTCATCATCAAGATCTGNAAGAGAATCTGAGTTCATTTAATCACCAAATTATTTGAATAACTTATCTAATTTNTCACCACGGCCTGCAGCTCTTGTATTCTCNCCTTCTTCCAATGCTGTTTCAATTTCGGCAATCAATTCCTCAGCCTGAGACTTTTTCTCATCTGAAACATTCTTTGACATCTTCATAAAATGACGTGCAGCACTTACAGAAGATTTGGCTTTAGATGCCTTTTTTGCCCATTCTTTGGCTTTATCTCCACGTTGTTTAGAATTGTAACCCGTTGCTTCATCTAAGAACTGGGTCCATCTCTTACGACTATCTTGTGCAATTTTCATAGCCTCAGGGTCATCAAAATTAGGAGGGACATTCTTGACATCTATCACTAGAGCACCGGTTTCTGAAAATCTNCCCTCAATAGAAGTCATGATATCATGAGAACCAGTAAAGGAACCATCATCATTCGCNTCCACATTCTCAAAATATTTAGCAGCCAATGCCGCCAAACCACCATCTGCATTAATTTGTTTCATCAATCCTCGCTTAACGTCGAATCTCTCCATGAGTGCAGCGAAAAGTAATTGCTTATTCAATACTGCGAGAGAAAGATAACCGTATTAGACAATAAACAGGGCTAAACCTAAATCCGTTTTCGCGNGACTATGGCTGCATTACGGACAATAGTTGTTAGTTTGATGATGACTCTAGTATTGGCGACTCCAATTGTTAACGCAGAGTCTGCTGTTGAACTTGATGCAATTATTCATCTGAGTGAAGATGATTTAGGAATAAAAGGAATCNCAGAAAACCCTGAAAAGGATAAAATTTTAATCTTTGGAGAAGATGGATATGCTAATATCATATCATCAAAAAATCCTGAATCTCAAGTTCTGCTTGCAGCAAGTGATAATCAGACGATGAGGGATGCNGACTGGCACCCTGGNGGTGGNACNGCATTATTAGTTGGAGANGAGGGGATGATTCTGCGATTCGCTGCAGATGATTATTCACTTACACANGCNGGGGAAAAAATGAATTTCGGCCAGACGGATTTGAATGCTGTTGCATGGAATACTGCTGGATCATGGGCCTATGTAGGAGGAGATGATGGATGGTTATGGAGAGTTAGAGCTGAAGGAGATGGAGGACTCGATTCTCACGTTATAGAAGGAAGAGGAGAGGGAGATATTACTGATATTGATTGTCATGACGANGTAATGATGTGTGTAATTTCCTCAGTAACTGACGGGATTGGTATAATCGATAGGAATCATATTCTAACCTGGATTGGAGGTAATTTCTACCCTTGGACTAGNGTTATTTGTCCTTCAAACTATTATTTGTCTTGTGTTTCAGTTTCCAGCAGCCAAGAAATTGGCATCATACAATTACATTCTTCAAATGCTGTTGAAAGCGAATTAACTGTAAGTACNATCAATGGAATTGAAGGACAATTCACTAATCTAAATCATCAAAATGATGCAAGATCTCTAATCATAGTTGCNCCATTTTCATTGCTNGAGCATGATATTAGTAAAAATGCCACTTTCCCNTGGTTAGATAATGTAGATGCTCAAGAATTTNANATTGAAATTTCTGGTGAAAGAATAATTGGGACATGGAGTAGCGGTGAAAACAGTGGATGGTTGATTACNAGTCGTGGCACTNTGGTAGAGTTTCATTCAACAGAAGAAGGAAGTGAAATCGGGATAATTCTTGGAGGTATAGTGGGATTCTTAATACCGTTAACAATTGGAATGTTAGTTCTAACATTGATTTACACAGCATCACCAAAAATGCAATACTGGATGACAATGAAGTTCGGTAGTAGGCAAGAAAAAAGAGATGCAAAAAGGAAAGGAAAAGGGAAAAGATAGCCCTTGATTTTGACTGGGCTTATCAGGAACATTCATGTGGCCTCTATTATCGCCCGCAAATGAGAATTATGGCATATGAGGCTCTAGACTTCTACGATGTTGACTCGTTATTGACNGAAGAAGAAAGAATGGTTCGAGACATGGTACGTGATTGGGTTGACGAAGAAGTTATCCCAAAAATAGAAATTGCCTGTAGAGAAGGAGTTTTTCCAGATGAATGGAGGGTCGCTTTAGGAGAAATGGGNGTATTAGGTGCTCCCCTCAAAGGATANGACTGCCCAGGCCTTTCTTACACTGCTTATGGAGTAATATGCCGAGAACTGGAAAGAGGTGATAGTGGTCTTAGATCGTTTGCAAGCGTACAGGGTTCTCTTGCAATGTATCCAATCTGGGATTTCGGAAGTGAAGAGCAGAAAAACAAGTATCTACCAAAAATGGCAAGTGGAGAATGGATTGGTTGTTTTGGNCTAACAGAACCGGACTATGGATCTAACCCAGGAGATATGATAACNAAAGCTGAGGATATGGGCGACCATTATCTGCTCAACGGTGCAAAAATGTGGATTACAAATGGAACAATTGCTGAACTTGCAATAGTTTGGGCGAAATTAGANGGAGTTATTCGNGGATTCATCGTTGAAAAGAATGATCCTGGATTCTCTGCACCGGAAATGAAAGGGAAACATTCTCTAAAAGCAAGTGTCACAAGTGAATTAGTATTTCAAGATTGTAAAATTCCNAAAGATCGAATTTTACCNGGTGTAAAAGGNCTTAGGGGGCCTTTCTCATGCCTCAATAATGCTAGGTATGGAATTTCTTGGGGNGCATTAGGTTCGGCTCAAGCNTGCTTTGACTCGGCGAAGGATTATGCAATGAGTAGAATTCAATTCGATCATCCAATTGCATCATATCAACTAGTACAGAATAAATTATCTTGGATGCTAAGGGAAATTACAAAGGGACAATTATTAGCATATCATTTAGGACAAAAGAAAGATTCTGGAGATTGGATTCCTGAGCATATTTCTCTAGCAAAAATGAATAATGTCGATATTGCTCTAGAAATTGCGAGAGTTGCAAGAGACATACATGGCGCTAATGGCATACTAGATGAGTATCCAATCATGAGACACATGGCTAATTTAGAATCGGTTAAGACCTATGAAGGGACTCATGACATTCATAATTTGATATTAGGTAGATATATCACTGGAATCCAGGCATTTACTAGAGGTGCCTGATTATCAAATTAACAAAAATGAGGGNAAAAAATGAATATAAGTGTGCTACTAAAACAAGTTCCAGATACAACTGCAAAAATTTCNATTTCAAATGGAAAGGTCGATGAAGATTCAGTCAGTAAATGGTCGATGAGTCCATATGACGAATANGCCTTGGAAGCAGGACTGCAATTGAAAGAAGCTACNGGTGGAAATTTAATCGCAATTACTTGTGGCCCTGAAAGAACAAAAAAGATGTTGACAGATGCGGCTGCTGTAGGTGCAGATACACTTGTCCACATNCCNATTGAAGGTGTAAAAGATAGTACTCATGTTCAAAAATTACTTGCTGCTGCTGTAGAAAGATTTGATTCAAGTGTAATTTTGTGTGGGAAACAAGCGGCTGATACAAACGGAGGTTCAACTGGGCCAGGCGTAGCCGAACTGATTGGGGCGGCATGTGTGACTTTAGTTTCAGAAGTAAATTTTTCTGATGGAAAGTTCACTACTATTCGGCCGAGTAATTCAGGAATTGAGAAAGTGATGGTTGACGGCCTCAGTGTTTTCGCATTCGACAAAGGATCATCTGAACTTAGGAGACCTAATGTAAGGGGAATAATGATGGCTAAAAAGAAACCTATCGAATCAATTTCTTCGGATGATTTAGGCGTGGCTTTAGATTCCTCATCTCTTATTGTTAATTCACAAAGCCCTCCTCCTGAAAAGCCAGCAGGACAAAAATTNGAAGGGGCGGAACATGTTGGTGAAGTTGTATTNAANTTAAGAAATGAGGCAAACGTAATTTGAGGTGGAAAAATGGATTTTACAGTAATAGCAGAAGCAAATGGTGATTCACTTCACCCTACAACATACCAACTTATTGGGGCTGCAGCAAGTATGGGCTCCAACCCGACAGTAATTTGCCCTAATGGAACCGGAGCTGAAGAGGCTGCAACGATTAATGGAGTAGAGAAAGTAATCTCAGTAAATGGCGATTGTTTCAATATCTTTGACGGTGGAGCATGGGCATCTTCTTTGTCGTCATTGTGTGGAGATATAATTCTAATTTCCGCTTCGCCAAATGGAAGAGAGATAGGTTCTAGAATCGCTGCCAAGAAAGATATNCCTGTTATTCAAGATGTAACATCAATGACAGAAGGNATCACAGTTAGTAGACCTATTTATTCAGGGAAAGCAATGGAATCATTGACTGTAACAGGTAGCGCTGTAATCACATTAAGACCGAATTCATTCGAGGCAGCATTAGCCGAAAACAATGCACCGATTAATGTCGTTGATCAATCAGCAGATGTCAAAATATCGATACAAGAAGCTATCAATAAGGCGAGTGAAAGGTTGGATGTTACAGAAGCTGATATTATCATTTCAGGAGGNAGAGGNATGGGGACAATAGAAAATTTTTCACACCTAGAAGAAATTGCAGATACAATTGGTGCTGCAGTTGGCGCTAGCAGAGCAGTCGTTGATGAATGGGGTATGCCACATAGGATGCAAGTCGGGCAAACAGGAAAAACTGTAACTCCTTCATTATACATTGCAGTAGGAATTTCTGGAGCTATTCAGCATCTAGCTGGAATGAGATCNAGCAAATATATTCTAGCAATAAACAANGATCCTGACGCACCTATTTTTGGTGTTGCAGATTATGGAATTGTGGCTTCATGGGAAGATGCGATACCTTCCCTAAAGTCAGCACTTTCAGAGTTGCAATCATAATTTTCTACAATGCGTTGAAATTAAGATACCTTTTCGAAAGAGTATGGAATCTAGTGTGTTTGAAGATAAAAGTGTAAGACTGGCTATTTTCTCAGCCATGATTCTTGGGATATTTATTGGGCTAGCAATTACAGATATTGTCTTTGATGATTATCAAACAGGCTTGGGNGACAAAGATGGAGACAACGTCCCTGACATTTCAGATCTAGAACCTNATGGAGATGCTGGTATCAGATTTACTTTAGTGGAGATTATTCACGATGAAATACAATCAGATGCTAATATTACACTGATTCTTGGGTATAATGATAATGGCGATAGTGAAGGAAGATTGAATGGACAAGTGTGTGTTCTTAACCTAACAATTATACAAAATACGTCAGTTACTAGACCGTCTCATAATTGTGTTTTCCAGGTAGCAGATTACGCACTAAGGTCTGTATCATTTGAATATAGAATGTATGAAGAAAAAACGATAAATCATGAAACAATTCGAGAAAGTTGGGATATCTTTGTAGGAGATGACAATGAAAATCCATGGGGCACTAACACAACCGTTGATCCGGCCTTTTTGTCTGTTGGAAGTACAATATTACTAGATGGCATGTCAGATAATGATGAATGGGAAAATAATGCAAGAGTTATTTGGTATACTAACAGCGTGGAAATATTCGCTGACTAAATGACTCTTATTGTAAGTGTAGCCTTTGATGAGGAGCCCTTGTCATCGACTATTGTCAGATAGAAAATGTGTACTCCTCTAGGTAGCTTAACCCTGACCTGAGAGTTATCTGAGATAATTTTTCCAGATTCATTTTCCCATGACCAAGTTGTAATATGGCCATCAGGATCGTATGACCTGCTGCCATCAAGCAAAACAATTGCTGTACCATCGGATTCTGAATTAACAGTTCTATCTTCACCAACATCAACGATTGGAGGGAGATTTAACGAATTAGCAGAACTGGACAAATCTTCTAAAATATCAATTTCGATTGCTGGAGGAGATAATTCTATTTCTAACTCCTCTTCTAATGCCTCGATAATTTCGGAGGAATCAGATGGAAGTGATGGCCTCATAGAAGATGCTACTTCTTCTTCTGAAGACAAAGAGCCAGAATATCTTAAATCATTAAAATCGTCATCATTAATTCTATCAAAATCATTTGAAATAATTTCAGATTCAGGATTTATTATGAAAACAGGGGTTGGAATATTTTGTTTTTTATTATCACCCAAAATGGCAACTTTTGAATCACTTATCTGAACTATTTTCCCTATTACTCCAGCGTGCTCGAGATTCCAAATAATCTCACCTTTAGGACTAATTCGTTTAACATCAAACCATGAAGCGATTAGAAAATCTTCTTTCCATGGGAAAATTTGTGTTATCGAATATTCAAGAATTGACAATAGATTGTAACTCTTTGATTCCACTTCTAATTCTATTATCTCTCCTTCAAAACATCCTAAAATCACTCCTTTTGACGTGGGTAGGATATATTTGACTAAACTATCTACTTCGCAACTATGGATAATTCCATCATTAGAACTCCAACATTCGATACGATTTTCTGGCCTATCATCAATTGTCATACCCAGTGAATTGCGGGCAACTACAAGAATGTCATCAGTTCGAAAAACCATACTTGATATTGTTTCAATATCATCCAATGGTGCAGTAGATTCGCTAATTATTTCACCGAAATCATCGATTATTAAGAGATTACCATTTTCAAGTGCTATGGCTGAAATATCACCTTTCTGATTACTACAAATATTTGATATCTCACCGAACTCTTTTGACCATATGATTTCACCATTATTATTGAATTTGAATAAAATGCCATTACCACCAGCAACTAAAATATTTGAACCACATAATGAAATTATTTCACAACCAGACTTTAAATCGTGATTCCAAATCAGAACTTCTGAATAACAAGAAATTCCTGAAATACTCGAACCTACGATTAAATTCCCATCAATTTCAAGTAATCCAACAACTATTCCTTCTACCTCGAATGATTTTTCAATTAATCCTTCTTTATTAATGATCATTATTTTTCCTTCATTATTGCCAATTGCTAAATTCCCAGAAGGAAATTCACAGGCTGTAGTTATGACGCCATCCACGTCAACGGATTTCAGAACACCAATAGTTGAATCCATGATAGTACTGAGCATCTATACTCTTTCATCCTAACTCGAGAATGCTCAAGCAGAGACCGTTTTTTTGGCTTTATCATTTCTCGATTGTTCAATTTTGTTAAGATAGTCTTCAGTAATTCCTCCTGTGACATAGACTCCATCGAAGCACGAACAATCAAATGTTACAACATTATTTTCGCTTTCTCCCAAACACGCCTCTACCAAATCTTCGAGATCCTGATAAATCATCCAATCAGCCCCTATTGCAGAGCAAATTTCTGAGTTTGTACGATTGTACGCCACATATTCCTTCTTTGCAGGCATATCAATTCCATACACATTGGGATGGATAATTGGAGGAGCTGCCGATGCAAAAAATACTTTTCTTGCACCTGCTTTTCTGGCCATCTCAACGATTCTCTTTGAAGTATTACCTCTAACAATACTATCGTCTACAATTAGTACTGTTTTACCTAAAAACTCACTGGGAATTGTGTTAAGTTTCTTCCGTACAGAGTCTTTTCTAACTGATTGTCCCGGCATGATAAATGTTCTACCAATATATCTATTTTTAACAAAACCTTCTCTGTAAGGTACATCTAGTTCTCTTGCCAGTTCTAGAGCAGCTATACAACCACTATCGGGAACTGGAATTACTGCATCAATACCATGTTCAGGATTTATTTCTTTGATTTTACGTGCTAAGGCTGCACCCATTCGAAGACGAGCAGAATGGACTGATATTCCGTCAATAATTGAATCAGGTCTTGCGAAATAAACATGTTCAAAGATACAAGGTCGATGTTGAGGTTCAGGGTGACACTGTTTAGAATGGAATGTGCCATCACATCGGACAATGATTGCTTCACCTGGTAATACGTCTCTTTCAAGTTCAAAACCTAAGGCCATTAATGCGGCGCTTTCTGAAGAAAAAGCCCTTTCTTGGAAACCATTTACATTTCTGACACCCATACATAGTGGCCTAATTCCATTTGGATCTCTAAATGCAATCACTCCCCAACCTGTAATTGAGGAAACAACACTGTAACTACCTTCAGCCCTCATATGTGTTCTTTCAATNGCTCTGAAAACATCNTCTTGACTTAGCGCNTCCATCCCTCCAGGACGGCCATTAAGAGACCTCTGAATTTCTGCTGCTAGNAAATTTAGTAATGCCTCNGAATCTGAACTAGTGTTTATTCTTCGATGGTCATACTCAAGCAAACTTGCAAGAATTTCTTCAGTATTGTTAAGATTACCATTATGTGCAAGACTAACTCCAAATGGAGCATTTGTATAGAATGGTTGAGCCTCCGCTACAGAGGAACTACCAGCAGTAGGATATCTAACATGTCCAATTCCTGCTGAACCTTTCAATGACTTCATATGTCTCTCTTTGAAGATGTCTCTAACATATCCATTAGCCCTTCTATGATACAAGTTTTCATCATCAAAAGTGACTATTCCTGCAGCATCTTGACCACGATGTTGTAAGACTAATAATCCATCATAAATATCAGATGCTACAGAATATTCAGGATTGCCAACGATTCCAATAATACCGCACATAAGAACAAACCTCGCTAAGTTGTAAGGGTCTTAGCACTTTGCTAATGGAAACTTGATTATTTACTGCCCATGGATCGATTTCTCTTNCTCCATTGGTATTTNCGCATNCGTGAGGTTNNACCATAACCGCATGATGCACATACACCTTTTTGTTTGTGGTAAGAATGACGGCCACAACGACGGCAGCGAATGTGAGTCGACTTCTGTCTTTTACCCATACTTGGAGTACCTTTGGACATGATATCACCTATTTGACAACGCGGCGACTTACCGACTTGTTATGAGAGTTACCCTTCANGGNATTAGTCGAATNAGTGAAAATTTTATTCAGATGCATCTAGTAATTGNTCAAAATTACGTTTCCTAAANGANGCTCTCAGTAAGAAATAAATCAAAAAGANGTACAAGAAAGGTATTACAACCAATATTCCGATAATACCTTCAACCATAGAAAAACGAATCGATTCTCCAATTGTTTCTAAATCATTATTCAATGTCATTACAATGAATGCACAAACTGTAATTGAGATTATCTGAACTAAGACAGGAATTGTTGGCTTGCTGTAAGGATGGAAAGAAGAAAATTGGAAAATAATCAATGAAAAGGTTGTAAAAATAAACCCCCCAATTAGACAATATAAGATCTCTAATAANATTGAATTCATTCCTCNTCAACTCCAATATTCTTAGAAATTATTTTTGTTACAAACTTCATTTCCTCTTCAGTCAATTCAGGAGCAGGGTCTTCTAGAGGAATTCTGCTCTCAACAAACTTCACTAAATAGACAAATAGGATTACAGAAAGAATTGAGCCAAATAAGGAGGGNAGTCCAATTAAAATNAAATTTTCNAGAANATCATTGTATTCAAATAAGAGGATGAAGGAAANTAGAATAATAATCCAGCCAGGAATCAACTTCGGGTAACTAGTCTTCCAGTAAACAGGTGAACCACTTAGTACAAGAAAACATCCTAATGTGCACNCAAAGAACCATGGAGCAAAACTGTCTAAATAATCCATTAAGTNATTTTCAGGATTATCAATTGNATAATTATTGAAAATTAGGATTATGATTGCAGAAATAATTACAGGGTAAGAAAATTTATTCCTAGAAAAAGATGGACCCATTCTTGCAAAAGAAAAGCCTACAACCAGTAAGGAAAAGGCCAGCCAAACCACTGAAGANCCGAGAATCACGATTACCGCTAATAGATACTACTTCATCTATGTTTTTTAATAAAAATCACTT
Source organism: Methanobacteriota archaeon (assembly GCA_002686525.1). Classification (GTDB taxonomy): domain Archaea; phylum Thermoplasmatota; class Poseidoniia; order Poseidoniales; family Thalassarchaeaceae; genus MGIIb-O2. Next base: position 23,466 of record NZDA01000031.1, read on the forward strand.
ATTCATAGTTTTAATCGTCAAAGATTACGCGACAGAGTTCATATACGGGTCGTCAGTCGCCCGCATCGTCGTAAGACGCTGAGGTGCTAAAGATGGTNAAGATGCCGCGTAAAGTGATGCGTTACAGTCCTTCTGCTGGTAANCACACAGAACACACAGTAGAGCGAGTCAAGAAAAGGCGAGCTAGTGAATTAAAGTGGGGTCAGAGAAGGTTCCGAAAAGTTACTTCGGGATACAGAGGTTTCCCAAGACCAAAGCCTTCTGGTGAAAAACCTACGAAACGTGTTAATTTAATTTACAGATGTACCGAAACTGGTAAGGCTCATTCACCTGCTGGGAAGCGTGCAAAGAAATTCGAACTAATTGATAAATAATTGAGGGGTAATAATGAGTGGAAAATTCCTACGTGTAAGTTGTACTGACTGTGGACATGAAACTATTATTTTCGACAGGGCGTCAACCTCAATTTCCTGTTCAATCTGCGGTTCAACATTAGCAGTGCCAGCAGGCGGAAAGGCTAATCTTTCAGGAAGCACAGTAGTAGACGTCCTCGAATGAAGGGGACAGTAGAATGAGTGAAGCCGAAGGAATATGGCCGGAGGAGGGCGATCTCCTAGTTTGCACTGTTAAAGGTGTCAAAGAAAATGGAGCATATCTAAATCTTGATGGATATGGCGATAANGAGGGTTTCGTCTTTATTGGAGAGGTNGCCGCNGGTTGGGTAAAAAATATCAGAGCTCATCTAAGAGAAGGGCAAAGAGTTGTTGCAAAAGTAGTCACAATAAAAAAAGACAGAGAAAGAGTNGATTTGTCAATAAAAGCAGTTTCTGCTGAGAGAAGGAAAGATACTTTACAGAAATGGAAAAATCAACAAAGAGCGAGCCAAATTATGCGTGTTGCTGCTGAAAGAATCAAGTGGGATGAAGAAAAAACCCAGGCTATTTCAGAAGAAATGATTGATAAATTTGGCTCANTGTACGGAGCATTAGAAGAATGTGCNATCTCAGAAACCGCCNTATCTGATTCAGGATTTACTGGAAAATGGATGGAAGTAGTAACAGAACTAGCTGTAGAAAATATAGTCCCTCCATTTGTAGAAATCAGAGGTATTTTCGATATAGAAGTGTGGGGNCCCGAAGGAGTTGGAGCAATTAGAGATGCGCTTTCAGCTGCTGAATCAGTCGTTGAAAATGAGGAAGAAGTTACATTGACTTGTCATTATAATGGTGCACCCCATTACAGAGTAGACATTAGGGCNCCTGATTATTCATCAGCGGAATCTGCATGGGAAGCAGCCAAAAAATCTGCTACTGAAAAAATAAATCTGGTAGAAGGTTCAATCTCTATAGAAAGGCTCTGAATAAGATTTCCGAGGGTATTATTCATACACCCTCAAACATCAGGTTAACTTGAGGGGAAACAATGGTGCGTACTAAATTACAGCGTTGCAAGGATTGTAAAGAATACGGTCTAGGAGAAAAATGTGAAAAATGTAATGGGGTAATGGAAGCTGTTGCGCCATTGAAATATTCACCTGAAGACTCACAGGGCGCTAGGAGAAGACAGCGTGTCGATGCAGGTAGTGATGAATGGATAGATTCTCTTCCAACTCCTCGTGAAGTAATTGAGGGAGATAAAAAATGAAAACAAAATTTCATTGGATTGTTGGAAATGGTCTACCTGAACATTCAGCTATTATTGAAGCAGTNCCAGGTGTAGGAAATGTTGGTAAAATCGTAGTAGATGCACTAGTAGAAAAGCACCCATCAAGAACTATCGGATGGATTTTACATCCTGACTTCCCACCTCATGCGACATTATCAAATGAAGGATTATTAGCACCTCCGAGNCTAGAAATTAACTCCGTCTTACTTCCTGACGGGACTACAATAATTACAATCGGTGGAGATTTGCAACCTATGACTGCGAATGGACAGTTTGAAGTTGCAGACAGTATTCTTGCAATGGCTAAAGAAAATAATACACCTCAAATTCTAGTCTTAGCAGGATTAGCAGCAGGGGCAGAAGACAGAGGTATACACGTTATTTGTGCAGACACAAATGTCAAGAAATCATTACAAGATATTGATATTAATGTTAGTAGTGAGCATCCTAAATCAGGCATGATTGGCATTGCAGGATTACTTATCTCCCTCTCACCNTTACACGGAGTAACTACAATTGGACTGGTTGCTGAAACTATTGGCGCTAGTACAGATACACTGGCTGCAGATAGATTATCTTCTTGGATTGAGCAAGGATTAGATTTACCTCTTGATTTAGATCTAGATACTACTGAAAAAACTGCAAAGAAATTACTAGCNACTATGGATGTCTCTGAAGATATCAATCANATTTTAAATGGTAATGAAAAACAAAATGATTCGAATTTTTATGCTTAGGTGATTCTGTGAAAATACTTCTAGGTAGTGGAGGCATAAGAACGAATGAGAGGAAGAGATTATTCTTTGAGTTAATGAAAAAAAACTTTGAAGGTTGTAAAAGAATTATTTTCNTACCTTATGCAAGNGGGGATTACACAGAATATACCAATTCTGTAAAAGAATTATTTAATGAATTAGAATTTGATATTGTTGGAATTCATGAACTTGATAATCCATATGAAGAAATAGAAAAAATGGAAGGTATATACGTAGGTGGAGGAAACACGTTCTCATTGGTCAAAAAACTACATGAAGAGAAACTATTGGAAATTATTAGAAAAAAAGTACTTGATGATGGTATCCCATATGCAGGAGTTAGCGCTGGAGCTAATGTCGCCTGTCCAACTATGCAAACTACAAATGATATGCCAATAGATTTAGTCCCATCATATGAAACATTCAATATAGTGCCATTTCAGATTAATCCTCATTATCATCCAGGCGGGATTTGGTGGAAAGATGANGAAGANTTTAACGAACATTTTGGAGAAACNAGGAAAAAAAGAATANCAGAATTTCATAAAAATAATCAGACTCCAGTAATAGGATTATACGAAGGTTCTTTTCTTTATTGTGATAATTCTGGAATAGAACTACTTGGAAATAAAGCTGCAATATTCATCAAAGGTTCTGAAATTGAAACTATTTTCCCNAATAAAAAAATTAATTATGATCTATCCGCCAGATGATACAACTACTAATTCAATCTTTAAATCTTCATTAATTATCGACGAATGAGGGACTATTGTATCATTGAAAACCGCCAGTACGGTTGAAGATGGAATATCTAATTCAGTTAATATTGAGGAGATGGTTGTTGGAGACTCCGATTCGAAAATTAGATTATCATTTTCATAAATTACNTCTACACGCATGAACACTTCGAAGCGGGTCACGCTTATGACCAATACGTTTCTAGGAATATTCAGCCGAGATCGCATAGCCCGGTATTGCGATGGATTCGAAATCCATTGTCCGTTGGACGCGGGGGTTCAAATCCCTCTCTCGGCGCCATAAATTAAGAATTTAGAAAGGTACTAAATCTTCTCCACTATTTAGTAAAACTACTCTAGCACCCGGACCTAATCGAACTTGTTTCTGACCAGCAAATTCTCCAATTTCGCCATTTAATATAGCTATTTCATCTCCTCTCGATAAACCTGCAGCAATCACAGGAATAAATTGCTTAAATGCAACAATTCCCACTGAACCACTGCTATCAACCAATGTTATAGCCCATCGTGAAACTCCTTTACCATTTGGNAATGCATTGATAGACCAGATTCGTCCCACGACATTCACTCTAGTTTCAATATCAATCATTTCGGAAATTTCTTCATCTTCCGCAANAGTAATTTTTGANNTAGANTCTAGGTCGATAACTAACTCGCTTCTCCAAATTGANGTCAATGCATTTTCTATCTTTATTCTAGTACCATTTTGAATGGATCTAGAAACACTCTTTGGCCCTCCAAGACGATGTGTCTTTACCTTAGCTCTTTCATAACCATCAATCAATCTAAATGATAAATCAATACTACCATCTGAATTTATTGATGGTTCTGTCAATTCTCTAACTTCTCCGATAACAGTATGTCTTGTCTTGATTTCATTCATAGGAGTGATTGGCCAAGCATGAGAAAATTTCTCAAGCCTCCTCTCAGATGGCAATATTAATTCATACTCACTATTTTCACAAATACCACGAAGTTCACATCTATTACATCTAGCTTTAGGATCTTTATCAATTGGATTCTCGGAAGGTATACCTCCAACGTCAAAATATCTAAGCGGAGACGGTTTAGGGGGAAAATCTGAGATTTCAATGGCATCTGAATTGTGCAATTTTTGATATAAATTCTCCAGATCTAAGGNATATTGTTTCATTTCTTCTTCACTGGGTAATGGTACTTTTTTTATTGTTCCAGGCCCTAGGTACCAAATCTCAAGTCCTTCAACCTCATTTTTTCTAGAATGAGTTTCCCACCATAGCCAAGCATACAACCTCAATTGTTCAATATAGCCTCCTGAACGATCTCCTTTTCCGACTGAAGCCTTCAAGTCGACAATCCTAATTTTTCCATTCCAACGATATACTAAGTCATATTCTCCTTGAAACCAATCTTCAGGATGACTGGTTGTTTCAGAAAAACTAGTAGCATCAGGATCAACAAACCATGGACGNGAAATCTCCCATGCCTCAACCCAAGAAACTGGAGAACTTGGTAAATTAGCACAAGGGTGTGGAGAATCCCAACTCTTAGGGAAACCATCTGGAGAAGGCCATTCAGGACGATTTTTTCCTTCCCTCCATTTTTCTAACTCGGGGCCACCATTTTGTTCAAAACATAACTCTACTTGATCTAAATGAAGATTGATTCCTGCTTCAATCATCTCCATACCCTCTTCNGGTTCTATATCATCAGACTTACCTACACGATTAGGACTTTCTTCCCAATCTGAAATGGCATTTTGCCAACAGGATTCAAAATGTATCTTTGCACGAGATATTGCCCAATTTTTCAATTCATTTCTATTTTGAGGCCAAGATTCTGGATCTCTCGTTTCTAATTCAGGAGCACTCCAGCCTACTTCTGAATCATACAGCACCTCTCCATCTGTGTTTACAGGTGAAACTATCAGATTTTCATCANTAGGAGAAATTAATGCTGGAGATTCACGAAGGATTCTGGAAATACATTCTTCAACTGCATTTCCTCTAATAATCTGTGGAGGAAGTGGACTCTTTAATTTAGGAATATAAGAATAATACCATAATCNTGGACAGTTATTCCAAGTAATCACTTGAGAGGCAGACAGACGCCTGTAGGGATCAACTCCTGTCATGTCAGGATTGGCTCGCCGAACAGGCATGACTAATGACCAAAGTCAGGGGTAAATGAACTCAACGTGTAAATTGAATAGAATTACTAATCATTCATCGGAATTTAATTTCACTAAAGTTAATTCCATTCGTTCGAAAGTTGGAGTCACTTCAATCATTGATACTTGAGCATCTACCATTNCGGCAATATCCTCTGCCACTACTAAGGGCATTTCAATTCGAGAGTTCTTCTCATCCCAATAAAGAAATCTTGATGGAAGTCCTGTCTCCCTAGTAATTTCTTCAATCCATTCAGATTGTTCAGAAGGTGTAGAATCCACTGCACCGAAAATTAATGTCCCATCATCAGTTAACGTTTCATGAGGGGCGATAGTGTGCTCTCCTCTTCGAATAAATCTCCTTCTGAGCTGTCCAGAATCTTTGTAAGTTGCAGTACAAAATTTTAGATGAAAACCATATGGTTCTCTAACTAAACCATCNAAGGGNTCGGGCATTCCAAACTTAGCAGCAAGAANTCTGTCTCTCATTGAAATAGATAATTCTGCTGAACCGGCAGCACCTGCAGTAATTTCAGTTGAAAGATTGAAACCTCTCAACTCCATGTTATCATGATTGCCAACAGTAATCTCTAATTCGTTTAANTTGAGGAAGTCTATATCCATCTCTCTTAATTCTTCTAATAGACCCATCAGTTGTATTTCTTTATCTGGTTCACAAGGAATCTCAACACCAGTCAAAATACCAGATTCGCTACATGCTGAGATAGTTTCTCTATATTTCTCCGATTCGAGATTTAGGAAGTGGAAACGAATCTCATCCANTCCTGCATCTGCAAAATCAGAAGCCCATTCTGTTTTGAATGGNATGCTAGTATACATATGTAAATGGAAATCTTGTCCAAACTCCTTTTTCAAAATTTTAATTCCTTCCAAAACACGCTCCCTGGCCATTACGGGATCTCCACCTGTAATCCCCGCACCTGTTGCATTCATTGCCTTGGCTTCTTCAATAACCGCATCCCAGTCTCCNATTTCTACTCTTCTTTCATTAGCATACATGAAATCGATCTCTCTTCTAGTTTCAGAAAGAGGACAATAATCACACATCCAATGACAATGCCCAGTAATGAATAATACTAACTTACTACCCATTTGACACTGAATACAGCCTTCTGTATCCATTTCATTAGCAATATCAGAAGAATTCATCTTCAAATTAAATCCTGTAGTCATTTCGAAACCTCTGCAGCCTTATTGATTAACCATTTATGAAAAGCGAAATCTCCGGATAATTCAGGATGAAAAGTTAATGCAATTCTATTATTAGTTCGGACACCAACTGTTTCGTCATCAATTGAGGCTACTATNCTAGCCTCTCCGCCTAAATCTAAAAATCTTGGCGCTCGAATAAAAATTCCTGGGAAATCTCGAGANAGAAGAGGTGAATTTATCACGGATTGAAAAGATTCAGATTGGTTTCCAAAAGCATTTCTTGAAATATTAGCATCTACTATTTTTTCACCATNATCTTGAGGGTCGGANAGTAAAATAGCTCCTGCGCAAGTGCCAAGAACTGGTAAATTCGAATTTTCTCGCATTAATTGGAATAACGCAGGCAATAACTGAGAATTTAGACTATTTCCAACAAGCCTCATCGTAGTAGACTCTCCACCAGGTAAAACAATCGCCTGAGGGTTACATTGAAGCAAGTCATTCTTATTTCTGAGCTCGAATATTTCAACTTCAATCTGTAGATCCTTTGCTGCCTCNTTTAGAGCATNAAGNTGGGCATGTCGCGCACCCTGAAGCATAACTAGCCCGATACGCAACATGTATTGTCGTCTAGTTACTGTAACATGAACCCAACCCTTTGAACAGTAGAATAGCCGATGCCATCAAAGACTTGAACCTGTACCGAGATATGTGACTGGAACAGGACGGATACACAACTTCGGTGCGGGACCTGCGGTATTNCCATTAGAGGTAGTTGAAGAATGTCAAAAATCACTACCTAACCTCGATAATAGTGGATTTGGACTGATTGAAATTAGTCATAGAAGTCAAACATTTCAAAATATTGTAGATAGTTCAATGGAAAAGTTAAGGAGAATTTTATCAGTTCCTGAAGACTATACTGTACTTTATCTTCAAGGTGGTGCTTCGTTACAATTCTATATGTCTGCACTAAATTTACTTAGAGAAAATGATAAGGCTGATTTCCTAGTGACTGGAGTATGGTCTCAAAAATCATTGAAAGAAGCAAATAGGATNGGTGATGCCTCAGCAATTTGGGATGATTCAGANAATGGATTTAAGTCNATTCCTCAAAATGGAGATTATTCNATTAGNCATGATTCTNTGTATTTGCACTACACATCCAATAATACATTATTTGGAACTCAATTTCACCATCTCCCAGACAGTAATGGGAAACCCAGGGTATTAGACGCTAGTTCAGATATTATGGGCGTACCTCTTGACGTGAGTGCGCATGACTTGATCTATGCTGGTGCTCAAAAGAATCTGGGACCGAGTGGAGTAACAGTGGTTATTCTTTCACCATGGGCTATGGAAAGAGTCCCAAAAGACATACCAACCATGCTAGACTATTCAGTTCACTCATCCAAGGGTTCATTATTCAATACACCAAATACCTTCGGAATATTTGTTTTAGACAGAGTGTTTTCTTGGATAGAAAGAAATGGAGGTTTAGAGGGTGCAATTTCCAGAAATAAAGCTAAATCTGATTTACTATACAAAGAATTAGACAGAAGCAAATTCTGGATTCCTCATGCAAACAAAGATTGTCGATCTGTCATGAACGTGACTTGGAGACTTCCAAGCATTGAATTGGAGGAAAAATTTCTGAAAGAATCCCTAGAAGCAGGTTTAGGCGGTCTGAAAGGNCATAGAAGTGTCGGAGGAATTAGAGCCAGTTTGTATAATGGCTGTCCAATTGAGAGCGTCGAAGCACTAGTTANATTCATGAAAGATTTTGAAAAATCNAACAATGGGTGATTTTTTGAAAAATAATGATATAATNAGATTGACAGATTATACTTTACTGGATAAAGNANAAAATGAGCATGAAATGAGANAATTTCTAACAAAAGCAAAAANATANAATCCNGCTGCAGTATGTTTATTCGTTAAAGATATTCNACTTGCAAAGGAAATTTTAGGNTNCNACATACCAATCNCTGCAGTTGTGGGAGGATTTCCAANAGGAGATGNGGATTGTGATGAAATTCGTAAAGAAATTAGTAATGCAATTACTTTNGGTGCAGATGAAATTGACATAGTNCTAGAGCCCCGAGATGATGAANACTTTCCAAATCAAATAGAATTAGAAAAATTAATCGCAATGAGAGAAGCNACTCAAGATAAGATACTGAAAGTCATTATTGAAACACCTTTACTTACNGAGAGGAAAATAAGAGCAGTCGCCAGGATGGCTCTTGCCGTCGGAGTAGACTTTGTCAAAACCTGTACAGGTAAAAGAGGAGANTGTAAAGAAATTGATGTTGAAATATTATCTTATGAATTGATGAGGCATGAATTAACATTTGGTCAAANTTTNGGGATGAAAATTTCCGGAGGGATAAGTAGTAAAGAAAGAGCAATGAAGTTTTTTCAAATTATTAGCGAAATGGATGAAAAGATAATTGATGGGAAAAGACTGAGGATAGGTTCATCCTCGTTAATTGAAAATCTCCCTACAATCTAATGATGTAAGAGATTACTACTGTTCATGCTAAATAGGAATGGCAATGCGGCTCGAATAGAAGGTAGAAGTTGTGGTATCATTTTCAGACTTGGGAATAGGTCCCGCTATTGTTAGAGAATTAAANAAACAAGGTATTTCTGAACCATTTGAGGTTCAGAAAGAAAGTATTCCAGATTCTCTGTTGGGTAGAGATGTTTGTTGTAGGGCACCCACAGGTTCCGGTAAGACGTTAGCATTTGGACTCCCATTGATAGCAAGGACAAGGAGAGCAAATTCAAAGAGGCCAACTGGTCTAATTTTAACTCCGACTAGAGAATTAGCAGAACAAATAAACTCTGTTTTGAGGCCAATTGCACAGGCAGTAGATAGAGACATAGTTTCGATATATGGAGGTGTTTCATATAAAAAACAATACAATGCACTGAATAAAGGAGTAGATATTCTTGTAGCCTGTCCTGGTAGGTTAATCGATCTCTTGGATAGACGTGCATTGAAGTTGGATGATGTAGAAACAGTAGTTCTGGATGAAGCGGATAGAATGGCAGATATGGGTTTCATGGAACCCGTATGTGAAATNTTAGATTTNTGTGCTNAAAANAGNCAGACNATTCTTTTCAGTGCAACTCTTGATGANGATGTATCTGAATTAGTCAAAAATTACCAGAATAATCCTGTGANNATTGAGGTTGGACCAAAAGAAGTNAGTATTGAGAATATGCAGCATTTGTTTTGGACAATGAAACCACATCAAAAATTAAGNGTCACATCTGAGATACTGACAAAATGNGGGAAAACTATGATTTTCTGCAAAACAAGNAGAGGAGTAGACAGATTGGGGGATGAGATGTATGATGCGGAGATAAATGTAGCAACTTTGCATGGTGGTTTGAATCAGAGGCAAAGGGACCGGGCATTGAGGAGATTTACGAAAGGTGGAGCCGCNGCTTTAGTTGCAACTGATGTCGCAGCTAGAGGAATAGACATTCNAGGAGTCAATTGTGTTATCCATTATGACCCTCCAGAAAATGGAAAGGCATACAAACATCGTAGNGGAAGAACTGCAAGAGCNGGAGCTGATGGAGTTGTAATCTCATATGTTCAAAGATCTCAACAAAGAACATATAACAAGATACAAAATGAAGTTGGTATAAAAAGAAGATTTCAACCACCTAACGTAGAGAATCTTACAGAATATCCAATGGATTATGTTGAAGAAGTATTTGAAGAAGAACTTAAACCACCTCCAACTAAAAATAGACGTAGGAGAATTAGGAGACAGAGNGGTCCACCTCANAAATCTAGAAGCTCTTCAGAAAGACAGAGAAAGAAATCACATAGATCGAAATTCAGTAAGAANAANAACACTGATTCTGGTAAGAAGTTCAACCCAAAAAATAAGTCTAAAAGAAATAGGAATAAGTCGAAAAAGAGTAAAAGAAATGACTAATTAGATAAATAATTACTGAAAAGCGGAAAGACATTACATAATAANGATTAAAACCCCTATTTGTCCGCGGCTGGAATCATGAGCAAGTGGATTAGAGCAATGACTGACTTAGGACCTACTAGAATTCGTGTACAATCAATCTGTGCATATCAGTATATCAAAGAGGAAGCAGATGAAGGAGAAGTTCTCTTAATTTATACTGCAGACAATACATTATTTGAGGTCCATGAAAATGTTTCAGGAGTATTAGANATTTTAGATACTCATTTTGAAAATGATTTCATGAACTGATTAAGACCAAGGATCTATTGCAACTATATGTTCAATTGTGATTATTTTTGAGTTCTGATTATCTGCCTTCTCAGAGGCTGTTTTTAGTATCCTTCTAATCCATCCTAACATCATTAGTTGCTCAAATTTCTCGAGGGATTGGATGATTTCATCTATTTGNCCCTTTTGAATATTCTTTTGGATACTNTATTCTAAGTCNGANGCATAATCGTAATACAGAAGAAGTATCTCTTCAACNGCATCATTCTCTATCTTTTTACCTGAAAATTGCTTCAAAATATTTTTTATATTTACATTAGATAGTGTTGAAATTGTCTCTTTGGTAGCGCCATGAACATCACTTCCTTCATCCAAATTTTGCTGTTGAGTTTGATTAATCGTTGGAGAAGATGAAGCTACTGTGCTGAGATGTCTGATTTTTATTGTGCCTACATTTTCTTTGTCTGCTTCTTGGGCAGCGGAAAGTAGAATATTCATTAAATAATCTTCTAGAAACTCATTTGCACTGACTACAGCAGCTGAGCTTACAGATTCGACCATTTCAATTTCATCTATCATCAAGCCTCTAGTTCGATTAAAACCAAGTCTTGTTCTTTTAGGGTCTGAAAGNGTNTTTTTACTAGGATCATTGTNCAAGGTTTCATCTTCCATCTCTTTAGTGATTAATCGCAGTTTTTCGTGCAATATCTCAACTAGTTTTTCTTTGACATCACCACTGATNCGGTATTCAATACCCAATCCTTTAGCAACCTCTGATACATGACTGGGAGCCCATGGTTTNGCCATAAGACCGGTGAGTGTAATCAAGGACTTGAATTATCAGTATGGTTGATTTCAAATTCTTTTGTAAATGAAACNATTGGAATCTAGGATACGCCGGTATGAAAAACTACCACACCCTAGGATAGTTGATGGATGCGAGTTTGGACTTTAGCGTTCTCAAAAATCAAGACACATGGAAAGCTTTCATAATTGGCATTGTGTTATTTTGTATCATAGGTTTTGCATCCTTATCACTCTTCGGAATGTCCTCATCAATTTATGGCGTTTCGGATGACATTGAAACAGTCCCTGATTTTATTGCACCTACAATGAATCGAACTGGAATTGATGATTCTCACCCACTTGATAACGGGAGTTTGCAGCTTTCAAATTTAAGAGGTAACGTAGTAATCTTAGATTTCATGGCAGTTGATTGTGCGAATTGCCACTATGTCCAAGAACATATAGAAACGAATTTAGAGTATTGGAGGGGACTTGATGGAGATTACCCAGTAGTTGTCGTTTCAGTAGCAACTTGGTACAGTTTAGAATCATTTGAACAAATCAATGAAACCTTTGGAGATTCTAATTCAGATAAATTTATGGATTGGATTGTTGTAAACGGAGGGACTGAAACAATTATTCTCGAAAATGGAAGTAGNGGNGATATGGCAGAGTACTACTCTGCCCAACTAATCCCTTTAGCTCTGGTNATCGATCATGAAGGTTATGTGATTGCAAAAGAAAATACNGGATTNCCTCTTGATAGGTGGAAATCTTTTGATAATGCTGTTGAAAAGGCGAATGAGGGNGATGCGGAAGACCTAAGATTTGGTATCGAGAAAACTGATAGATCTACTTATGGAGTTTTCATTATTGGCTTATTCTTAGGTTTCTTAGTTTATTTCAGTCCATGTGCTTTCCCAGTTCTACCTTCATACATCACTTANACACTTAGCTTAGGTATGAGAGAAGAGGAATTAAGAAATAATGGAAAAATTGTTGGAAGTTTCCCTGGACCATTTGCGATTGGCGGATATGCTGCTCTTGGACAATTGACATTNTTTGCAGTAGTTGGAATAATCATTTTTGGCCTATCTGAAATGTTCAATTTATCTGGTTATCTACATAAAATTGCTATAGCTATCGCCGTACTATTAATTATTTTAGGCGCACTAATGCTTCTGGGTTGGACATCACATTTGCTTTCAAAAGTACAGAAAATTATTGATAATTATCAAACAAATGAAGATAGTGATGAAGTATTCACTCCTAGAAGAAATATGTACCTCTGGGGGATAGGTTACTCAGCAGCATCTGTGGATTGTACNGCNGCTGCAGTTTTNCCATTCATTGGTTGGTTAGCAGTNGTAGGAAGNACTGAGTTCATCTTCGGACTTGTTGGTTTAATGATCTCAGTAAGTTTCCTAATGATTGCAGTTACTGCCCTAGTCAGTTTCGGACGTCAAGCGATGATTGGATATCTAAGAAGCTCTACAGGATTGATTAAAGCAATCGGTTCATGGATGATGATGTTTGCAGGAATTGGATTATTTATCTACCTAACAGAACCAGAAATGGTTTCAACAATAGTTTTCTAGAAATTACTGGAAGATAATTTCTTGTTTTCTTTTTTTATCTCTGCGAGTTAGTAAGAGAATACCAATTAAAATACCAATAATACCTGAACAACAAACAGGTAGTGAACATAAAGTGGTGAAAATAATACTTGCATCTGCAAGATCATTTACAATAATTATTTCATTATTTGATTCAACCTGTAAACTTTTTGATACATCTGGATTAAGATAACCAATGTATCTCCAATCACCGTCTACATAACTAAAATCACAATCCTCAAAGAAATATTCCCATTCATCATCATGGATACTAACTGTAGTTTCAGAACAACTGTAAGTATCACTGACATAAACCGAATATGTGTCATGATATCGGACGAATACCTCGCCGCTATCTCCTCTGAATATTGATTCATCAGATAGATCCCTATCTAAAATCAAACTTCCAGCTATAAAAATGATAAATGAGAGAATAATCAAGAAAGTAGAAACTGCAATCGTTAGGATTGCTCCCTTCTTCATGATACTTGTTTCAAGACTTTACTTAGTAAGTTATCCTGTAGTTGATAGATTTACAGTTGAACTTCCACGGAATCTCTATGAGTTTGTATATTCATTAAAATTTCAGCCATATTAATCGAATAAGCACATATTCTTCTGAGAGATTCGGATACTCGATCTAAGAATAAAGCATCTTTAATATCAATATCGCTAGCTCTTAGTTCTTCTTCGTATTGAATAAGTTCTTTTTGAGCTAAGATTAAATTTGATTTTGCAATATGTACTTCAGAAATATCTCTCTTTTTGATATTAGAAACTAATAATTTCATTGATTGTTGCCAAATTGGAATTAAGGAAACAGGCATTGATGACAAACTCAAAGACTCAGGGATTGCATGATTTTGGGCTAGGTCGCATAATGCATAACTATGATCACCCATTCTTTCCAATGTCCTAACCAACTTACATAATTCGGACGCTTCCCATCTTGAAGTTCCGAGAGAATCTTCTATGCTAGCCGATTCAAGAATTTGACCTACTTGCCTCTCAAGTAACAGCCTTAATGCATCTACTTCATTCTCTCTGTCGCTAGAGTCATCCAGAATTTCTAGATTATCACCGGTAAGTACCTCTGAAAAGTCTCTTACTTGTTTCGATATAAGTAAATACATCCGGTTAATACTGGAATGTAATGGCATTTCTGAAGGATTTAGTAAACTAATCATTTCGAGCATATTGCCTTGATCATTAGAAATCTCAAGGCCACGAGTAGAACGAACAAAATCACGAAAAACTTTGCTTTGAATACGGGAAAATTCATTATTTGAGGATATTTTGATTTTATCAGCACCAGATAAATATGCAGCAATGAGATGATCAAAAATCATATGATCAGGTATAATCTCACAATCAATCTTTACTTCCCTTTTTCTAAGTAAGTTTGAGGTGTCGGCAATTACTCTAAGGGCTCCTGAGGGTCTCCATTCAATCCTAATCTCATCTTTAGCTTCTAAACCATGCTCTATAATCCATTTTTTAGGAAGACTAACGGTATATGTTGAACCTCCAGTTAGTTGAATTTTCCTAACTTCAGAACTCGTGTCTGTCTTTGAATCCATAATATGACGACTCAATAGCACTATATATAATTATAGATAGTACGCAGTAATGCTTTTTTATTACTAACTATATAGATTATATAATCTAAAAGTGATAAACCAAGTATTAGTCGGGAATGATATGGAACCGATTATGACCGTCGTCCTTATGCTAGCAATTGTTGTTTGTGCCTACATGGCATGGAACATAGGTGCCAATGATGTTGCCAATGCAATGGGGACCTCTGTAGGTTCCAGAGCCTTGACATTGAGACAGGCAGTTATTATTGCTGCTGTGTTCGAATTCTGCGGAGCTTTCTTTGCAGGTGATGCAGTTACAGATACTGTTAGAAAGGGTATCCTAAATATCGATCTCACAGATGAAACTCTAGTTACAGATGCATTTGCTAATGATTTGATGTTCGGATTCATTGCGGCAATGATGGCAGCAGCAGTTTGGTTGACAATTGCGACTCGATTCGGATTGCCAGTTTCAACAACGCATTCAATAATTGGTGGAATAGTTGGTGTAGGATTAGTTCTGGAAGTACAACATAATGCTTCACTAATAGATTGGGAAGTTGTGAGAAAAGTAGTCATGTCATGGGTAGCAAGCCCACTAATGGGAGGTATTCTTGCATTCATCACATTCTTCATTGTCCGTGCGAGTATTCTTGAAGCAGATGACCCAATTGCGAGATCTAGATGGTTAGCGCCGATTCTTGCCTTGCCTACATTCTTCACATTAGGTCTAGCATTACAATTTAAGGCACTAAAAGGATTCATCTCAAGAGCAGCTTCAGAAGGATGGATTGATGATAAGAACGACTGGTTGCCAGTGAAAGAGAATGGAGTTTTCGACCCATTCGCTGAAAATGCTTGGTTCCCTATAAATTCTCTAATTGTAGCATTTATCATTGGATGT
Organism: Methanobacteriota archaeon; assembly: GCA_002686525.1. Classification (GTDB taxonomy): domain Archaea; phylum Thermoplasmatota; class Poseidoniia; order Poseidoniales; family Thalassarchaeaceae; genus MGIIb-O2. The sequence continues at coordinate 39,084 of NZDA01000031.1, forward strand.
ATTGCATCTATGATACTTTGGTATGTTCTGAGAGACTATGATTTCAAGAAACAAGGTGATGGTTTTCAAGGAGTGGAGAAAATCTTCGTTTGGTTGCAAATAATTACAGCAGCTTATGTCGCATTCGCACACGGAGCTAATGATAGATCTAATGCAATAGGACCTATGGCTGCCGTATATGATATCTTATCTAGTGGTGGAGATTTGGCAGCTAAAGTGGATGTTCCTCTTTGGTTAGTATTATTGGGATCTATTGGTATTGCAGTCGGTGTAGTTACATGGGGATGGAGAGTGATGGAAACAATTGGTACGAAAATCACGGATATCACTCCAACAAGAGGGTTTGCAGCTGAATTTGGNGCTGCCACTACAATCTTGATATTCTCAATGCCTTTCTTAGCAGTACCCGTATCAACTACACATACGCTAGTCGGTGCTGTAGTAGGAGTGGGATTAGCAGGTGGTGCTAAGGCTGTAGATTTCAGAGTATTTGGGAAAATCGCAGCATCATGGGTAGCAAGTCTTCCTGCTGCTGGTTTTGGTTCAGTAACACTCTACGTAGCGATGGGATCAGATCCATTAAAATTAATCGTAGTTCTTCCAATAGCGTTCTTACTTGTAGGATATGTGATGTGGAAAACCAGTGGTGATGAAATATTTGTAGAAGATGCTTTAGCAGATGCTGGCGCAGATTCAGGCGATTACGACCCAACTGTTTTCGAACTATTCCATACTCATGCAGAGGCAGTTGAAGAAACAGTTGAACATATGTTAACGGCTGTAAAAAAGAGTGCTAATGGAGAGGATGCATCTGAAGAAATTCAAGCTACAATTGAGGCGGAATTAAAGGCAGATAACATCAAGAATGCTTTGAGAGAAAAAGTTAGTAGCAAAGGCTGGAAACTATTGATAGATAGTGATGAATTCCTTTACATGCTTGGAAGGCAAGATAGGATTGCAGATTATGCACAAAATGTTGCAGAGCAACTATCATTCAGAGAATTGTATAACAATGAAGAAGCAAGAAAGATGGTTATAGAAATGGCTGAGGCTGTACAAAAAACTACTGCAGTTTACGAAGATACAGTCCTTCACCTTAGAGATCTAACACTATCGGGATATACAAAGAAAGGTAGAACTGAATTAAGAGATTTAATTCACCAGGTTAATCTTGCAGAGCATGAAGCAGACCTAGTAGAAAGTCGCGCAGCAGGATTTGTTTTCAGTGAAGGAACTGATGACCCTCTGGCAGCTGTACACATGTACAGAGTACTTCAGAGACTTGATGATGTTGCTAACTCTTGCGAAGATGCAGCCAATGCATTCTTACCAATAGTTTACAATTAACTAGACCAACCGATTTCTTCGATTAAGGAATCAGTATTGCTTGATTGGATTTTATTTAACGTGGGTTCAAAGAATCTCCATGCGAAATATCCTACAAACATTCCTGAGAACAAATCGAACATGTAATGCTGCTTAGTTGTAAGGATACTAATGCACAAAAGTATCCACTCAACCCACAACAAAACCAAAAATGATTTAGCCCATTTTGTTTCAGAATAATTGTGATTCAACCAATGTGTCATCATTCTTGCTAAACAATAGGAATGAACAATATGTAGACTAGGCCAAGCATTCCAGGGCTTATCAGATGTATGAATAAATTCAAAGAGAATTGTTTCAATACCATTCATAGAGTCCCAATCTATTTGATGACGCATATCTACTTCAGCTGGAAAAAGAAGGAATATCATTACACAAAATAATGTCGCTAGAATTAGCATTTGCATAGCTGCAATCAATTCTATACGGCCTTTGTCGTTCTTTGGAGTTAGTATCAACGTCGCAGGATAAAAAAGGTACAAAGCAGCATATGGGATAATCATCCAATTAATTACTGGTACTGAACGATCATAGGAGTTCTCAGGGAAAACTGAGAAAGCATCTTCAAGATAAAAATGTGCAATATTATTCGAACCAAAATAGGGTACTGCGATAAAAATTAATCCTAAAACAAATACTTCAAGTGGGAAGAAATTGCCATTAAGTATCTCTCGTCGCCCCCAAGTCCTAACCCAGAATCTATTCCAAGGCATCGTTAATCTAGATATGAATGAATCATTATCCATGTAGATTACTCATAGGGTGAAGCATATGAAGTTAACACCGATTGGAATTGAAAGATTATTCATCATCTGGTAGAATAAATGACATCACAATAGTCACAAATGATGAACCCAATAATGCACTGAGGAAAACTTCCAAATTAGCCAAACCTGCCTCATTAGTAGGAGAAAACAAATATTCAATTCCGGCTGAGAAATCCTTAGTAATTGTACCATAAATTATGACTGATAGAATTCCAGAAAATGCCCCTAAAAGAGAACCTTTGGATGACACCTTATCCCATAAAGTTAGCAAAACTGGACCTACAGTCGCTGCAGCATACAAATCGGCTCTCAAGAAAATCTCAAACACGCCACCGCTGTCTAATTCGAAACCGACAATCGTGGGCCCGGTAGCTAGATAAATAGCCAATGGAATCATGGCAACCGTCAGATATCTAGCAATATTTAGATCGATTTTATCATCACATATATCCCTAGAAATTGAAGCTATAATTGCATTCTGTAAGGTATCTGCACTTGAGCAAACCAATGCTACAGACAATATGATAAATGCCACAACAAAAAATATTCCTATATCTTCAATCAAATAGAAGAATGANACTGAAGGATCGGCAACAGCACCTTGTCCTGCGACTGATGCCCCTAAGAAACCCATAATGAATATCAAAGGAAATACAATCAATGATGCCAATAAAGCACCTTTTTTCAACGATTTTTCGTCTTCGCTGGCCCACGCCCTCTGCCAATTACCCTGAGAAAACATTTCTGCNGCAGTAATTGCTACAACTAGCGCAAATCCAGATTTGAATGTGGACATATCGCTGATACTACCATGATACCAATCCCATTCAATGTCTTCAGGNGNATATGATTTAGCATCAGAAATTANAGTATTAATATCTCCAATAAATAGTATCACAAGTANAGTAGAAATCAAGAACATAATGCCCCATGCTTGAATTTTATCAGTCTCAAGTGATGCTGGGAGGCCTCCNTAGGCAGTATAGCCAGCTGTNACAACACCTACTGCAATCATTGGNACTAACGGATCCATACCAACTAAAATTTCCATAACTTTACCAATAGCAGTAAATTCTGCAAAAAGAAATGTAAACATGTACAAGATAGAAATTAAACCAACATAAATCTGCATCGGCCTTCCTGCTCTAGTTTTNGCATAATCTGCAAGAGTAACNCCTTCAGGTAGTTTCTTCCTAACCATAGGCCCTACATATGCAAGTAAAATGAAAGGAGTCGCTGCAGAAAGAGCATAACCAAATACATCCCAAAATCCACCATAATAACCAACTTCTGATGGAGCCAGTAAAATCCATATCCCCATTCCTGAAGCGAAAAGACTGAGGGTAATACTCATTGAATTTTGAGTACCTCTAGCAGACAAGTANTCATCATTNTTTATTTCTTTGTTAGCAACTGATTGATANCCAATGTATCCAAAAAATCCTAGTGTAGCAATCATTATTCCGTAAGCAATATTGTTATCCATTTTTTCATTCCTCCGCTGGCATTATCCAGATCAGGTCNAAGGGTCGTCACTTTCGTAACCTCTCAGCAATAGCTCCCCAAATACAGGAATGGGATTAGGCTATTGAATATATCCACTNAGTTATCGGNTTTCATGAATTCATAATCCCAATTTTGAGGTGGTTCATATGTCCTCTTTACTGAACGAGGACTAATCCATCTCAAAAGATTCAATGGCCCACCTGCCTTATCATTAGTACCACTGGCTCTGGCTCCACCAAATGGCTGTTGAGCGACTACAGCACCAGTTGGTTTGTCATTGATATAGAAATTTCCAGCCGTAAATCTAAGTGCATTGAAGGCTTTCTGTATATCGGATTCATTATCTGCAAATATTGAACCTGTCAAAGCGTATGGTGAAGATTCATCACATAGGCTNAGCACTTCATCGAATTTTTCATCATCATAAACATATACAGTTAATACTGGTCCAAATATTTCATCAATCATTGTTTCCGACCTAGGATCTGAGGTGACGATTATGGTTGGTTCAATAAACCAACCTACAGAATCATCATAATTTCCACCGACTACTATATCGCAAGAGCTATTTTCCTTAGCCCTATCAATATAACCTGTGATTTTGTCAAATGATCTTTGATCAATAACTGCGGTCATAAAATTAGTAAAATCTCTAGCATCTCCCATCTTAATTTTCCTAATCTCATCACATAATTCATCACTAATAGATGACCAAACAGAATTTGGAATATATGCTCTGCTAGCGGCAGAACATTTCTGACCTTGGAACTCGAATGAGCCTCTGAGCAATGCAACTAATAGGCCGCGTTCATTACAGTTNGGATGAGCAACTACGAAGTCCTTACCACCAGTTTCGCCGACTATTCTTGGATATGAACGGAGATTAGGTAAAGCATTACCAATTTCTTGCCAAAGACCTTGGAACGTCGCGGTTGAACCTGTGAAATGTAAACCCGCAAAATCAGGATTTGACAGAGCAACCTCTGTAATTTCTGCACCAGAACCTGGTAGGAAATTAATCACACCTTTGGGTAATCCTGCTTCCATCATTAACTGCATAAGAATATAATTAGAAAGGTAGGAATTTCTACTTGGCTTCCAAACAGAGGTACATCCAACGATAGCAGGGGCACTTGGAAGATTAGCAGCAATACTGGTGAAATTAAAAGGAGTTATTGATAGAACAAAGCCTTCTAAGGGACGGATTTCTGTAGAATTAAGGACGCCTGGAGGAGACACTAATGGTTGAAAGTCGTCATGAAAATTGCGTGCATAATAGCAATTGAAACGCCAAAAGTCAATTAATTCACAGGCTGAATCTATTTCAGCTTGAAAAACTGTTTTTGATTGGTTGAGCATAGTGGATGCATTTACTTTCATCCTCCACTCGCCTGCTAATAAATCCGCACACCTCTCAAAAATCTCGCATCGAGATTCCAAACCCATTTCAATCCAATTTTTTTGTGCATTAACTGCCGCTTTACAGGCATTTTCCATCTCATCTTTGCCTGCTAAGTGAACTCTTGCAATAATATGATTATGATTATGAGGAATAACTTGAGTTGCTATATTCCCAGTAAAAACTTCCTCACCATTAATTATGCAAGGAATTTCAATTACCTCTTTCATTTGCCTATCAAGTTCGGCTTGGATTTCAATTCTCTCTTCACTACCGGGCGAATAGGAAAGAATAGGTTCGTTAACAGGATGATTCATATTATGGCGCTGCTAGATAATGCATTTTATCATTACTAAAAGAAATGCTTGAACTTCAACCCCATTCGTTAGGATCGTCTTTCTTGGCCTTCTTCCACTCTCTGTAACAGGACTTACAAACTGAAACTCGTCTAGAACTTCCTAGAAGTCCATCTTCACCCCATACATCAGCAGCTCTGTCAAATGCTAATTTACGCCCACCTATTTTTTTGTCTGCCCAATTGCCGCATCCGGCTACATCACAACGAATTTCACCAGTGTATTCTTCTTTCTCTTTCTTTGATGGACCTTTACCTGCTGAAGCTAATTTTTGCTTCTTTTTGGCTCTGGACTTGAATCCCATAACTGTCGCAAAAGACATCTGGATTAGAACGTTACCTCTTCAGAGGGAACATCAAACGGCCCGCCAACCTTCGCTATCGATGCTTTTCGATCAGGACCGACCCCCACACTAACTACAGGAATTCCTGACAATTCCTCGATTCTATCTACAATATGCCTTACTTTTTCAGGCATTGCATCGTAACCAATTCCCTCAGAACGGGAACGCTCTGCCATAGAAATCCACTCGTCATCAGATAATGCGGGAAAACCTTCATGCGTTTCATAAATCGGTTTACATCTTGCAACTTCGGCGGAAGTTGTAGGGAAATACTTGATTATCTTTCCATCAAAGTCATAACCAATACAAATCTTAATCTCATCTAGACCTCCCAAAACATCTAATTTTGTAACAACTAATCCGGTATAACCGTTGAATCTATGGGAATCCTTCAAAGCAACCATGTCCAACCATCCTGTCCTTCTTGGTCGGCCAGTAGTAGTACCAAATTCATGACCTACTTGAGCCATGTGCTGTCCCGGCCCTTCGTCAAGTGATAATTCAGATGGGAATGGACCATTTCCAACTCTTGTCGTGTATGCCTTAGTTATTCCAAAGCATTGCTCGACATGACCCGGGTGAATTCCTGCTCCATGAGTTGCATTTGCCCGACTAGTAACTGAAGATGTTACAAAGGGATATGTTCCTTGGTCTATGTCCAACATAGCACCCTGAGCACCTTCAAGAAGTATTCTTTCACCATTTTGTAACGCAAAATCAATCATTAATCCAGTTGGCTTAATTGCACTTGAGTATCTATCTAAAATCCACTTCAAATCAGACAATAACGATTCAGATGTAATCCTCTCAGAAACATTTACTGAATCTAATTGCTTATTCATTCTAGAAACAGTTTCAGAAATTTTATCATTATCAGTAATGATTTCATTAATATCACAAAAGCGTATACCTACTCTTTCAATCCTATCTCGATACGCAGGACCTATACCTCTACCGGTTGTACCAACCACTTTATCAGCTGAATCGTATAATCTGTGGAAGGGTAGAATCACTGACGCTCTTTCACTAATGAATAAACGATCTCCTTCAGGTCTTTCTTGAGTTAAGGAATACCATCTGTTAAGTTCTTCTTCAAGGACCCAAGGGTCAATCACCATCCCATCTCCAAGAACTAAATTGCAATCCATAGAAGTCACCCCTGAAGGAATTTGATGCAATTTCAATGTCGTATCACCAAGTACTATTGTATGTCCTGCATTGTTCCCTCCCTGAAATCTTACAGCCCAAGTAGAGTTGGGGGCTAACTGATCAATCGCCTTACCTTTTCCTTCATCTCCCCACTGGGCTCCTAACACAATATTCGCTGGCACGAGACATCGGCTTAGCGGAAGGCGAATGAATAGTTCGGTCCAAGAATCTTGAAAATTATCGAGAAATAACTAACAATACTTAGCAAAGCGATTATGAAGGGTAGGCATTTCGGAAGCACTGTATGGCTCAACGTCACAAGATAGCAGAGGCACGTCTCCTCAACAAGTGGATATGCATGAAATGCTCTGCAACTCATCGAGGAACAAAACCTCGTTCCTGTAGAAAGTGTGGATACACAAATCTAAGGCCTAAGGCAGCAGAACGTAGAAGCTCTTGATATAATCAAAAGAACCAATTGGTTTTTATCGTAGTCCAATCTTCTCTATTGGCACTTATTTTCGTCTTGATTCGGCTAATAGTGTCTCTAAGGCTGTTTGAATCTGGAGACATAATGGTCCAAAATGAAGAGGTAAATTAGGATCATTGAAAATGTCATCTAGCATTGAGGCTGTCATACCTAATCTCAAATCCATTTCCTTATTTTTATTCAACAACCACTTATCTACAGATTCTTTTGCTGTAGTACGGATATTTCTCGGAACTTGAGAATCATCAAGTTGCCCTAATACGGATGCTATCTGTTGGATTCGGGATTCTATGTCAGACACACTACCACCAAGTCGCCGACAAAAGACATGTCCTTAAGCACATCCCTAGATTCATGTCTAGATTGAAGTTCCATCTTCCCATGTAGCCCAAGGCATATCTGTATTTGAGATGCCAAAACCAGGGCCTTTTGGGCCTAAAGCGATCATCCCTACAGAGTGCTCAGGTGCAATAAGTGATTCTAAACCCCATTTCATTGAATCTTCCAATGAAAACTTCATACTCTTTGTTTTTTCATATACCTTGTAACTCAATAGCGCCCTAGTAATTGCCTCACCTATGCCAGTTGCAGCTACAGCAAGACCTTCTTGTGCCCAAAAGCCAGAACCGGGTAAAGGTACATCTCCGACTCTTCCAGGGGGGCGATGACTACATCCACCCGTACTTGTGGCAACAACTATTTTTCCCTCTTTATCTCTGGCAATTACACCGACAGTGTCCCCAAATATTTCAGTCTGAGAGTCGCCAATCTGTCCTTTTGGAGAAACACCCTGAACTTTTCTTTTCACATGACCCTTTTCATCAGCCCAAATTCTAGCACCTTGAGAGGTTAGACCATTAATTTCTTCATCTAGTAAATCTGCAGCGACTAGGATTGGATTTGGAGTATCTTCCATTGCAATCACAAATCCAACTTTACCATCACCTGTTTGTATAGATGCATCAGTTAACACAGATCCATCTGTGCGCATTACGCTTCCAGTTCCTGCATTAAAAACAGGGTCATCTTCCAGAATAACACAAGCTTGGACTGCTGCATCTAATGCAGAACCACCNNCAGAGAGGATTTCAGCGGCTTTTNGNACAGCAACTTCCAANTTTTCTTGACGATNTGGNCCAGGNCCCGCCCCTCCGTGTGCAATTACAGCAGGAATAGTCATTTTCACATGCTCCTTTCATTAGATTGATTAGATTTAATTTTCATCTGTAAAATTAATGCCAAAACGAAAACAAGTCCAGCCACTCTAAAACAAGTATGGTAAGTCCATAAACCAATTCCTTCTACTGTCTGTGACCAAATATATGCTGCAAGCAAAGGTCCGATGATTCTTGCCAATGCGCTATATCCCTCTTGGGCACCCATTACTGCACCTAATTCGTAACCCGAATTATTAGTAGCAAAAGTGAGTANTGANGACTGAGTAGGTGAAAATAGAGCATTGCCAATTGCTAATGCCGCAGANCTAAAGAAAACTAACCAGCTAATACTTGGAGGAACATAAGGAAGNCTTGCTATTCCTAAACCACATAGTAAGGTTCCAAAAATCATTAGATTAATCATACTAAATCGATCAGTCAGTTTACCAATCAACCCACCCTGAATAATCACACCAATAATTCCTATGAATGCAAAAATCCATCCATTTTGCATTTCAGTAAATCCAAGACCTCCATTTTCAACTTCCATAGCAGTGAATAGTATGAAAGTACCATGCATCATACTAAAGCCAACCATGAATAAGAAGTTGGCAAAAATTAAACTAGAAATCTGGGAAAATCTTGTTACATTAATTAAATTATCAAAAATATTCCTAATTTCTCTCAAAGGAGATTCTAATGAATTGTTCTTAGATTTTTCAGGTAGGCTCTCAGGTAACCAAATTATTGCCAACAATAGAGATATCAGCGAGAGAATACTAGAAAATATACAAGGTAATAGATAAGGATATTTCGTCCAGAAATCTGTGTCGAAAATACCTCCAATACTTGTTGCTGGATCTGATAGGATGCCTCCAATAAATGGTCCGATCATAAATCCAAGACCAAATGCTGCGCCAATCATTCCCATCCTTCGAGATATTTCATTTGGCTCACTTATATCGCCAATATATGCTCGTGCAACTGCAATATTTCCATTACCTGCACCTGCTAAAAAACGGGCCGCTAAGGCCATATATAGACTCTGTGAAAGTCCAAAAATAATAAAAAATATTGAATTAGAAACTAACCCGAAAATTATCACTGGTCTTCTACCATAGCCGTCGCTAAGTGAGCCAAGAATAGGGGTGAAAATGAACTGGGCTAGGGAATAGCAAGAAATTACAACTCCTACCCATAAATCTCGCTTTCCAACATCCATTATCCCTTCTGCNGATGCTAAATCTTGGATAAAATAAGTAAGAAATGGAATGACAATCGTGAATCCTAACATATCGATTAACACAACAAGAAATAAAATTCCCATCGAGGGACTCTTGGTCTGTTCAGTACTCACGACGTTAGCGCGGAGGTTAGACACTTAATTTTGGGGGAACTTCAAGCAGATGGTTGTGTATCTGCACTATTGGAAATTGTATCGATTACTAACGCTAGCCTTTCAACTAACGAGACCTTATCTTCTGAACCTACAAGAGCNTGTTTGAGGACCTCATCTAGAGAATCTACAGGGATTACATTAACCATTGACTCAAATTTTTCATCAATTAGTACATCTTGTAAATTAGATCTTGGAATTATTATTGTTTCAATTCCGGACTTAGCTGCTGCCTCTATCTTAGCAGACACTCCACCAATTGGAAGAACCTCTCCTCTGATGGAAAGAGAACCTGTCATTGCGAGGTTCTGTTCTATAGGTACTCCTTCAAACGCACTAATTATTGCGGTAGCCATGGTGATAGATGCACTGTCACCATCCACATTGTGAGTTCCTGGAAATTGAACATGAACATCAAAATCCTTGATATCATTGCCCGTCAATTTCTTAACTACTGCACTGATATTCGTTACAGATTCTTTGGCTAAATCAGAAAGACCGCCTGTGGCAATAACCTGCCCAGACCTTCCATGTGCTGCAGTAACCATCGCTTCGACAGGAAGTACTACACCTGAATAATCAGAAAGACCAGAATCTGCACCCAATACAGCCAACCCGTTCACTCTACCAATTCTCTCACCTTTATTGACAATCATAGAATAGTCAGCCTGTCTTTCTAAGTATCTATCAGCAACCTGCTGCTCTAGCGGTTTAGCAATAGCTCTGGCTCTAATGACATGAGCGGCAGTAGTAATTTCAGCATTTTCTTCAACCGCTAAATCACCCGCTATGCGTATCAGACCACCCAGTTCACGTAGCCTCAGGGATAATCTTCCTCTACGTCCACTTCTACGCTGAGCTTCTTTCAAGATAAGTCCGATNGATTCGATATCGAAATGAGGAATGGGTTTACCTGAAGTCTTCTTTCTTTCGTTGACTACCTCTTGAGAAACGAAACGAATTAAACGACGACGATTTCTTTCGGTATCAGGCATATCTGTGTTAACATATACTTCATATCCATATCCTCTAATTCTACTCCTTAGTGCAGGATGCATATTTTGTATACTATCTAGATTTCCTGCTGCAATTAATATGAAATCAGTAGGAACTGGTTCAGACTTTGTCAATGCACCGGATGAACGCTCAGATCTGCCAGAAATTGAAAGCGCTTTTTCTTGCATAGCTACCAACAATGCTTGCTGCTCTTCCATTCTCAACATTCTAATTTCGTCTATGTAAAGAACTCCTTTGTTTGCTCTATGAACCGCTCCTGGCTCAACTCTTTCATGAGCAGGAGTAGCTAAATCTGCACCTGATTGGAAAGGGTCATGTCTGACATCCCCAAGTAGAGCACCAGCGAGAGTTCCTGTTGCATCAATGAATGGAGGCTCTTCGTTACGTTCATGTTTTACGAGAAGTTTAGGGATATTACCCTCATCTCCTGCTGTGAGTCTTCCTCGGAGGAAAAAGTATCCAAATATCAGCAAAAACGAACCAAAAATTAAAGTTAAAATCTCACCACTAGAAAGTGTTGCTAGAACTAAAGCGGCACCTACAATCATAACTATGAACAACAATGTACGATTAGTTTTCTCTCTCTGTTGTTTAATCAAGGCTTTACGCTCCGAAATTATCCTTGAACCTCTACCTGCTGGTACAGTCCTTACTTTGGGTTCATTTTCATCATCTTGATTACGATAAACTAGAATGTCTTCTAATTGCTCTTTAGGCAAAAACTCTGTCATGGAACGTGCCAACATCGATTTACCAGTACCNGGTTCTCCNACCATGATGACATGTCTTCTCTGTTCCGCAGCTTTGCGNACTACNATCGAAGCCGCTTCTTGTCCAATAACNTGATCAACAAGATTCTTAGGNATCGGNACATCTGCTGTTGAATTAATTTCTACCTTCTTAATCCATTCTTCCACTGGTTCTTTACACACTGGATCTTTATCTTCTGCAACGCCGAAAGCAGAACCATCTTCCCAACTCTCAAGGGGGCTTTCTTCGACTACTGGTTCATCTAACTCGTCTGTCAAGTGACTCCCTCGGGATTAACCGTGTTAGTCTGACCTTCTTGAAGGTGCGTCATAGAAGCATTAGCAAAAATAGCTCACTTTTGGCGACGAATATATTCCTCACCGTAGTAATGCCACTGCTCCATAGACCACCCAGGAGGCAATCCACTTTCAGGCAATTTAGGGATCATTGGAGGTGGCGGAGGGAGTTTATTTGATGAAATATCAGAAGGTTTGTTATCCATCAATTCGATAGGTGCATGAGAAGAGTATTGAGATTCTAAAGCCTGTTTTTCTCTTCTCCTCAGTATAGTTACTGTTGAAAGAGATATAAATAAAATTGATAAAATCCCTAAGCCTAAAATTCCTACAATCTTCAGAGGAGTTAACTCAAACACTAGAGACCTTGAATCATCCTTTACTGGATTTTCTTCATTTCCAGTGTTTACTTCGGGAAGTGTAGCATAAACCTTGTAGGTTTCTTCAGTAACTCTATCCATACCATCCTGATCAACTGCACGGACTGTAAATGTCATGTAATCTCCAATACCTAAGCCACCACCACTAATATGGTTGACAATAAATGGACCTAAATTATGCGATATTCCAGAAGTGTGACAAATTCCAGTTACGGAATTACAGATGCCCCAGAATACTGANATCTCAGATAATTCTAAATCACCCACATTAGTAATTAGTACGGATGGATTAGTGTAATAATCTGTTGTATCAATAGAAATTGTGAAATCTCCATTGGAACCATATTTCCAAATCAAGGGTAAATCGTCTACCACATTTACATTAATTGTTGATGATGAGAAATTTCCATGCCTGTCTTCAGCTGTGATATTTACGACTTGTAGGCCAGGTTCTTGCCATGTCATGTGTAAATCACCTGATATCGGATTCCACTGAGTTGCCCCGGGGACGTCATTCTCTACTACTACCCAAATTTCCTCATCAGAATTATCAACATCTGAGATTCTTTCAAATAGATTCAACACATATGTATCGCCAGTTTGAATATTTATTTCCTCAATATCAGTTAGATTGATTCTTGGAGCATCATTTACATTATGGATATGGAATGTAACCACAGTATCTGAGAACTTAGTCCCATCACTAGCTCTAATTGTAATGTAAACTATGCCATAATCGTCTTCATTTAAGGAAATAACAGAAAGAGAATGACCATTCAAGTTCGCCTCAACCAGATTTTGATCTGAAACATCAATTATTGACAAAGAAAGATCAGATACTGGAGCGGGATTTCCGGCATCATTAGTATCAGATAAGTAATTTGTTAATGTAATGCTCCCATAACCTCCCTCATCGAATGATTGAGTATTGATTGGGTCCCATCGTGGTGCACCATTTTCTATTACATTGAATAATATGAGACCGGAGTTTATGTCATCTCCATCATCTACTGTAACTTGAATTCCTTGTGGTAATGCATTACCATGACTATCTCTGTAAACTTGAGTAAATTTAACTGAGAATTCCAAACTTATTGAATCCCATGATAAAAATGCATCGCTGTTACTCGAAATTTCNAGAAGCTGTAAAGGAGTTTCTACATCGTTAATTAGACCTATTATTGATACTCTCTCTTCGATATCAACTCTCACTGTAGGCATCCCTGAGTATTGATTATCGCTGCTAGAATAAATTGTAGGTAAAGAATTTTGTAAAGCAAAAGCGTCCTCTGAAATTAGCCAACCGCTGTTTTGCCCTCCAGCATCAGTCCACATTACTCTAATGTCATAATCGCCGATTTCTGATGTTAATTCAGTATTTATTGAAAATACATATCTAGCATTTCCACCATTTCCAATTATTTCAGGGCCATCAATCCAAGTATCATCCCAGGAATCCATATTAGACTCAGAATACTGAAGTGTAGGAGACATTGTTTCAATTGTATCNACTAAATCATTTGAAATTGCAGTAACTTCAAACTGAATAGTACTACCTCTATTTACGTTAGGAGAAGTTACTGGCGTAGGGGTAATTGGCGTAGGCGGTAAATCATGAAATCCAGCTATATCTTGAATATTATTACTTGGATTTCTATCGCCATCTAAATCTGAAAGTCTTGCTCTGAAAATTGATGCTCCTGATGGCGACATTTCTATTGAAGAGGTGTCAAAGTTTGTGACAAATGTCTGAGTTGCTCCTGGAGCTATGTTATTATTAATTGAAGTACTAGAAATTAGTTGCTCATCTGCACCGTCGAGATAATATATACTGAATTCCCCACCATCTGAATATGATTCTACACCATTGTTAATGATGGTGGTTTCNAGTTCAATTATATCNCCCTGAACAAATCCAGNATNGCCNCGAATAATNGCGTCTGAAATACCAATATCAACGAGTGGGGCCATGTCCAAATCAACAGCGGCATAGAAATTATTGTAGGTAGTATGAGGACCATCCATCAAAGCAATAACCGGCCAAAAATTTTCGAATTGTGTGTTGCCTCCTGACGCTCTTACTGTATTCAATGGCTCATCCCAAGATAATTCGACTGGAGTATTTGGAGACAAAACAACTTGTTCAAATCCGTCCTCATTACTGTTCAAAAGCCANGACCTAAACACATTATGTGGCTTGTAACCATTATTGTAATTCTCAGCTCCGGATTGCTCGGTGACTGCAGCATAAACATAAACAGGAACCGATGGAATTGACCCAAGGTATGTTATTGATAAATCAGTAGTCACCATATCNCCTGAAGNCGAGAGGGACGTCCCTAATTCCATAGAAAAATCCGCAGAATTAATTGCCATACAGCCTCCTGCACTGAAGTCATTATCNTAGTAATTTGTCCCACCAGCACCTACCTTGTAACAAGACCCTGCTTGCTCATCTGCGAAAGAAAAAGTTGGATATCCNCTCGATGAACCCATTACATGATTTCTTCTGGAACCATCGCTTCCAATTGAATCAGAAGGCCATCCTGTNCCTGATCCTTGGAAAAAAGAAACATAAGTAAAATCATCAGGATTGGATGTTTTCAGATTATGTAATGAGGGAGAAGCACTACTCTGACAAGGACCACACCAGTGAGCACCTACATATTCACCAAACACTGAATGTCCTGGACTAGGTGCGAATAGTGGTAATTCCTCTTTTTCAAGCTCATTGTACTCGGAAGACTCGTATCCATCATAATCAAATAGACCTGTTAATGTCATTAAAAACATCAGAGATATCATTGAAACAGCCAAAATAGTACTTGATAGACTGCTCTTCAACATCATNTGAACGTCAATACTACTTGGTATAATACTAGTGGTTATATGATTTGAATATAAGTGGAAAAATAGGCTAGAAACTCTACTTCACAATCAAATGACTTGATATCATTGGACCGCTTCGTTGGATTGATGGCTGGGATAAACGACTTAGATTGGGTGGCTCTCAGAGAAGATGATGGAAGGGCTTACTTACTGCAAAAAAAGTCAGGCGAAGTAAAAGTAAAAGGTCTTGGAAGATTTGACTCTAAACAGCTATTAGAAGGATACTCAATAGGAGAAAGAATTCAAGTTGGACAAAAATCACTGACTATTGTTGATGCAAGTCTTCCTGAAGCACGTCGAAACATGGTTAGAAGGGCACAAACTATAGGCATCAAAGATTCAGGCTTCCTGATTTCTTGGTTAGGTATTGGAGTTGGAAGTCGAGTTATAGAAGGAGGTCATGGTTCGGCTGGTCTAGCAATGAATCTAGCCAATGTATTAGGAAATAGCGGGACTCTAATTTCTGTGGAAATACGTGAAGAACATGCAACAGTTGGTAAACAAAATATGGAAAGATTGAGAGAAATACTTCCCGAGTTTCCTAATTGGCATCTAATTATTGATGATATGTCANATATNACTGNAAAAGTGGAGGNNATNTGTTCCAAAGTTGATGCAGCAATTATCGATATGGCAGAACCTTGGAATGTTCTTAAATCAGTCTCTTCTTGCTTGAGAGTTGGAGGAAGGATTGCATGTTATTGCCCTACTTCTTCCCAATTGGAGAAGTCTTGGAATACCTGTGAAGAAGAAAATTTGTCTATTGAATGGGCTGGAGAAATTATTGAAAGAAAATGGAGTAAAGCAAGCAAAGGAGGAGTTAGGCCNGGCAATCAACCAATGGGNCANACAGCATTTTTGTTGATTGCAACAAAATTAGCATCTCAGGAAGAAGAATAGATTTGATTCATAACCAAGTATTCATCCGCCAAACCATGAGAGACAGTAGCCAGTGGANACCTACATCTTATCGAACACATACAATAGGGCAAATTGTAAGCGAAGGTGAATCTTTAGTNGGAAAAGAAGTTAGTATTGCAGGTTATGCAGAAACAATACGNGGAAGAGGTGCTATTTGTTTCCTAATGTTAAGAGATGGTACCGGCCATATTCAGGCATTCTTGAAGAAGGATAATATGGACTCTGAAGTTTTCGACTCGATTCAATCTTCTACTAGAGAGTCAACAATTCAAGTTAATGGCTTAGTTGCACAGAAGAGACCTCCGAAAGTAGCGGAAGGAGAACCTTTACCTCCNCCTGAATATGAAGTAAATGTGACATCTGGGNAGATTTTAGCGGAAGCAGCTACCCCGTTACCTGTAGGAATTATCGACGANGTNAAGATTGGANTAGATGTTAGGCTNGATAATAGGCATTTAGATCTAAGGAGAGCTCATGTTAATGCGATGTTTCAATTAAGGAGTAAAGTTNTNCAGTACGGTCGAGAACACCTGATNAAGGAAGGTTTCATGGAAATGAATAGNCCTAAAATNATAGCCAGTGCATCAGAAGGTGGNACTAACCTATTCCCAATGATGTATTTTGACACACCNGCNTTCCTCAGTCAATCNCCNCAACTTTACAAACAATTAGCTGTACTCGGTGGTTTNGAACGAGTTTTTGAAATTGGACCAGCATTTAGNGCAGAAAAACATGATACTTACAGGCATTTNAANGAATTTATTTCTTTTGATATCGAAGGCGCTTGGATGAATGATGAAGATGTAATGGGAGTTCANGAAAGAATGATTCATCACATNTGGCTTTCTGTNTCACAAAATGATCAAAATTTAATTGACACTATCAATGAATACAAGGTNAGTCAAGGTGAAGAAGANATTACTGTNCAGGTNCCTGAATTACCATTTCCGAGAATTCCTTATTCTGAAGCAATAGAAATTGTACAGAAAGGAGGNGGAGAAATTTCATGGGGAGATGATATAGAAAGTCACCACTGNGATATTATCGCAGCTAAATATCCNGGATTCCACTTCCTNCCNAGATGGCCTATGTCAATGAAACCTTTCTACATATATCACAACAAAGATGAGAAAAGTAATTCAGGAGGACAATTGAGTAGAGGATTCGATTTAAACTACGGTCGAGATGAAATGACTAGTGGTGGTCAAAGAGAGCACAGAGTAGATGTTCTAGAGCAGAATCTCCGAGACATGGATCTGAATCCTGAGGATTTCACATTTTACACGGACGGTTTCCGTTATGGGGCGCCGCCACACGCAGGTTGGGGCTTGGGAGTTGCAAGACTACTGATGGTACTAACCGGAGCAGGAAATGTTCGTGAGGTAGTTCTATTCCCCAGAGATAGAAATAGAGTGACACCATGAATTAGTAGAGATTAATATGCTTCCTCAATTAAAATTAATTTATGATATTATCAATGCATCGGATGATGGTTTTGGACTCCCAATTAAAGGTATAATTACCAAAATGAAAAGATTATTATTTTTGGCTGTAATGATTTCCATTCTTTTAGGGATTGGTATTGGTTATTTGATTTTTGAAATAATACTGGCATAAATTAGAAACAAGCGGACCGAAAAGAACGGGTATCAGAAACCTCTGCGGTTAATGAGAAATATGGCCAAGCCGGACTTCGCGTACCTACTTCTAAAGGAACATCCATATGGTCGAGAGATGCTAAAACAATTAATTTCAGAGAATTTTATACCTAAAATTATTATTTCGGAAGTTTCTGAAATTGCTGATGAAGAGAGAGAGAAATTTCTAAAAAGAATTGAAGGAAATGAGATAGCAGAAAGCATTGAATCACAAATTGATGAGTTATCATTAAGCGGAATCAATGTTGAACATGTTGAAGTATCAATTCATAATTCTGAACAAGTGATGCCATATATCAAGGAATTAGAATTAGATTTGATAGTATTTGGTGGCACTAGAATTATACGTGGAGAAATACTTGATTTCCCGAAGGATGGTGTGATTAATAGTCATCCAGGACTTTTACCAGAATGTAGAGGATCAGCATCTCCTGCCTGGAGCGTGTATCATGATATCCCAATCGGATCCTCCACTCATTTTTGTGATAATGGAATTGATACTGGACAATTACTATTACGTAGAGAAGTACCAGTGAAAAGAGGGATGAAATACGAAGATTTGTGCTATGAAACTCTCGTATTATCAGGAATTCTGATGAAGGAAGCATTGATTGCATATGATGAAGGTAGGTGGGATGAAATGCGACGCCCACAAGGAGAAAGTCCGTTCCCTACTTTCAGAAATGCTCCCGAAGAAATTTTACAAGTAGTATACCAGAAATTAAAGGATGAAACTTATGCTCATTATGTCGATTAGGTGAACGAAATGGAAAGAATATTAGATGATGAATTTCCTTATGCGGATGGAATATTAGATGGAAAAACAGCTCTTGTTTGTGGTGCCTCGAAAGGTATTGGGAGAGCTACAGCATTAATGCTAGCTAGATCTGGAGCGAAAGTAATAGTCTGTGCTAGATCTGAAGACGAGCTCGATAGTCTCATCGACGAAATGTACGGGAAGGGGCACTTGAAATTGAGACTGGACCTTGAGGACATTGAAACAGTCCAAAAAATAATTAAAAAATTAATTGAAAAAGAGAAGATTCACATTTTGGTGAATAATGCAGGTGGTCCACCAGGGGGGCCTTTATTGGCTAATACCATCAATGATTTTGATGCTCCCTTCAAGAGGCATCTCCACGCTGCACATACAATTACACAAATTCTAGTACCTATCATGGAAAGTGAGGGTTTCGGTAGAATTGTAAATATTATTTCCACTTCGGTAAGAGAACCCATAGACAATATCGGACTTTCTAATACATTGAGGGGAGCTATGGGCTCATGGGCTAAATCACTGTCCAGAGAATTAGAACCCTGTATTACCATCAATAATATCCTCCCTGGATTTACTGATACTGACAGACTAGGTTCTTTGGCTAGATCAATCTCAGATAGAACTGGTAATTCTGTTAAATCTGTACAAGATAACTGGATGAATTCTGTACCAATTCAGAGATTGATTAGCCCATTGGAAACTGGAGCAGCTGTAACTTGGCTTTGTCTACCAAGCAGTGGGGCAGTCAGGGGTATTAGTTTAGCAGTAGATGGTGGAAGAATGCGATCAATTTGAGAGTGAAGAAATGTTATTTGATATATTTTTCTCAATTTCTCAAACACCTGATACATCAGGATATACACCAACAGAAAATGAAATGTTTTCCAATTTCTTCGAACAAGTTGAATTGGCAGATAAACTAGGTTTTGGAATAGGTTGGGTTGCTCAAGCACATTTGTCTACTGAAATACAAAAAACAAACAAAATACCTGTTGTCCCACACTATCCAGGTGAAGTAGGACTATGCACAGACTTCTTCCAAATCGCACAAAAAATGTTTTCGAGAACAAAACAAATGGAAGTGGGAAGCGCTGTTTTGTCAATTCTAGCATCAGGCGGACCTATTGCAATTGCGGAACGGGTCGGATCATTTCTTGCCATTCATGGTTTAGAAGAAAATGAACAACGTAGATTACATATTGGATTCTCTGCTGGAAGATTTGAATTCATGGCAAGACCATATGGAATAGTGCCTAGGGATAAACTAGAGGAAGTATCTTGGCCNGCTCTGAGAGGTCAAATTTTTGCTGAAGCATCTGAAATTTTCCTTAGACTTCTCAATGGTGAAGTGATTTCATCGGACATAATCAGTAATACAATACTTACAAGAGACAATTTCCGATCCAATGAAGACTGGCTAAATGTCCAAATTACTGCTAAAGAATTGAATAATCTTGAGATGTTACCAGAGAAAATTGAGATTCCTAATAGATATAATTTTGAACAAATAAAAACCATNCCTCAAGATTGGAGAAGGGATTTACTAAATCTTGTTCTTGGAAGTCATGATCCAAATCTACAGATNGAAGTAAATAAATGGAGACCAGTACAAGTATTCAACCTTAGCATTACACCACCGCACATTATCGAAGAAACGCATGAAAGGATGCGGCATAATTATCATCCAGATGGAGGGATCTGGAATAGAAGTATGATGCCAAGAACAATCATGGTTTTCGTAAACAATGAAGAGGGCTTATCTCCAGAAGAACAGAGTATTGCTGCTAGAAAAGAGGCNGAAGCAGCTTTGAATACTTACTGGAGNGCACTAGAAGGAACTATTGATCCTTCNAAAGTTGAAAGAGCAACTGATAATGCAGTAATTGGAAATGTTCAGGAAGTGGCTGAACAGATTATTGAAAGATTTAATGAAAATGATAAATTAATGTGCTGGTTTGATTTCTTTAATCATGATAATCNAAGAGTTCAAAGNAATATGAAAGCATTTATGNAAGAAGTAGTNCCAATNGTNAACNGNAAGGGAGAAAAATGACNAAAGANAAAATCACTAGACCATCNTCAGTNGCACCNGGAAGACCTGGATCAACAATCTTCCCAACCAANCCCCTTGGAGANAAACATGAAGGAATNGCAANNGGGAGAGATGTNGAATGGGANCCNTTAGTNGATTTTAGAAGAATGGATNTTTCNGAAAANACNATTCATGGNGCNNTTGCATGGGCTCATGGAAATGANATNATACATTCNTTTGGAGGAAATGTNNTGATNTATGGNAGATCNATGATGAAGCCTTTNATGATGAAACCNTTTGCNAANGTTCTTGANAANAAATTAAACTGGGANCANAAAGCANTNNCNTGTTCTTCNCANAATGGNGATACAGAACATGTNGCNGCNGCACAATCNATNCTTACAGAATCTGAGTGGGGNTTAATGCAATGNCCNCTNGACGTACCNNTGATACAATTTGGTAGACAAGTNNGAAGACCTAGAAGATGGTTTCATACNTGNTCNGGCGANCATGCNGCTTTNNTGAAAGGNATGCGNGAAATGGGNATGAGTAGAGCAGGATATACNCTNCCTAGTTCNCCTTGGTTNCCATTNTTCCTAGATGTNCTNAANGAATANATGAATAAACCTGATTGGGAGCCAAAAAGAGTTGCNAAAGATGGNTGTGGATTACCNACNGTNTCCAACACNGTNGATGANCTNGCNGTAATGTTTGCNGGNNTNGTNNAGAANAANGATGANGATTGGATTTGGGAGGCTATGAATAAAAATCCAGACTTAATTGGNGGATTNAATCGTCTCGATTCNACNTGTCTNAAAGCNGGAAATGGNAAACTAATNGCNAAGGAAGGNGCNGANGGATTACTAGGNNTNTCTATAGAACATCCNGANTGGCCNAATGGCCTNGGNATTGTAATNAAAATTGCACATGGNTGGAATTCACANGCNACATGGTATGTNNCNAGAGCNGTNTTAGGNGTNNTGGGNATNGAACTNAGAAATCCNTATCCNTTNCANNGNCAGAANGCNTTNATNGTNCCNGGAATTGTACCNGAAANATATATGCAAAAATTAGAGAAAGTNATTACTTGGGANGAATGGGANCCCGATCAAGATAAATTNAGTTTNGATTGGAANGAATANTCNGCNGGNATGACNAGNANNGATCCATTTTCTAATGAAGGATTGTAAACGGTGGNNNAATATGAAAATTCTAAACTATATTTCTGGAGATTTTTGTACACCAGATTCAGATGAATGGCTNGAAGACTATTCTCCAGCGACCGGTGAAGTAATTGCATTAATACCAAAATCTGGGAAAGANGATGTTGACAAAGCAGTNAATGCGGCATTNGAGGCATTACCATCATGGTCATCCCTTACCAATCNAGANAGGGCTGCTTGGCTCGAAAAAATNGCTGATNGATTAGAGTCGAAATATGAANAAATAGCNGAGTTAGAGAGTAAAGATACTGGTAAACCAATATCTTTNGCTAGAGAAGTTGATGCTTATCGTTCAGTTAAAAACTTCAGATTTTTTGCTGCAATGATTAAAGATTTAACCAATGAAGAATTNGAAATGGATGATGCTTCAAATAGAGTCGTATACAAACCAGTAGGNGTAGGNGCTCTAATNACTCCCTGGAATTTACCGCTTTATCTCNTATCCTGGAAAGTTGCTCCTGCNATNGGAATGGGAAATACNGTAGTTTGCAAACCGAGTGAAATGACACCATTAACCGCGGATCTACTCATGAAAACTGTNGATGAAATCGGATTACCTAAAGGAGTNATTAATTTAGTTCATGGNGANGGAGTTGGNGCTGGATCNCCGTTAGTTTCGCATGAGGATGTTTCCTTAGTATCATTTACCGGAGGCACTGAGACTGGCTCAATAGTTGCAAAATCGGCCTCAAGTTCTTTCAAAAAATTAAGTTTGGAGTTAGGTGGGAAAAATGCGAGTATTGTTTTCGATGATTGTGATTTAGAAAAAACAGTTAATGGTGTTACTAGAGCAGGTTTTCTCAATCAAGGACAGGTTTGTCTATGTGGTAGTAGGATTCTAGTACAGGAGAAAATTTATGATGAATTTATTGAAAAATTTGTTCTTAAAGTGGAACAAATGAAAATTGGAGATCCTAGTGATGAAGAGACAGATTTGGGTGCCTTGATTTCTCCAGAACATCTATCAAAAATAGAAAAATACATTCAGATTGCGAAAGATGAAGGTGGNGAAATTCTCACAGGAGGTTATCCTCAATTATCTGAAAAGTATAATTCTGGAAATTGGATTTGTCCGACAGTAATCGCAAATTTAGATGTGAATTCACGTTGCTCGACCGAGGAAATCTTTGGACCAGTAGTAACCATACATAAATTCAAAGACGAGGGAGAAGCAATTGAAATCGCAAACAATACTAGGTACGGTTTAGCTGGAAGTATTTGGACAGAAGATCTGGAAAAAGGAAATAGGGTCGCAGAATCAATCGATACAGGTATGATATGGATTAATACTTGGTTACACAGAGATTTGAGAGTTCCTTTTGGAGGAGTTAAAGATTCAGGAGTGGGTCGAGAAGGAGGTAGATGGAGTTTAAATTTCTTTTCTGAAGTAATGAACATTTGTACTAAGTTCAATTAGTTATCTCCGGCCTTTTCTACCTTTACTTCTTTTTGATTTACCAGAATTGTATTCCCAATTCCTTCCTGATCTATTAGTCCAAGAACTAGGGTCAAAATTAGATTCACTAGATTTTTGTAATTTTTTCCTGAGGCCTCTAGGTAATTCTTGAATCGAGTGGACATCTAGTTTCAATCCTAAATCTTGCTCGAGACGTCGGATTCCTTCTCCACCAGGGCCTATCATAGAACCTATAGCAGAATCATCGATATATATCACAGCAGCAGAATCTGTAACAAATTTAGCATGTTTTACAATAATTCCCGTCAATCTAGTAGCCTCTCTCTTTAGTTCCTCAGAAGCTAATTTCCAGGCAGGGTTACCTCCTTCTTCATTGGAACCATTAACAGGAACAACTGCAATTTCAGAGCCAAAAGCGAACATTTCATGAGTCAGACGATTAGAAGGAAACTCTCTGATTTCTATAACTGGGCGACTCAAATCAGATTCCATTCCAGTGGGAGCTCTAACGACCATCTTTAACTCTAGAACCTGATGAATCTTACCTTTTTCTACATGAATTACAGTATCTAATACCTGAGAAATTAAACCTAGTTCAACTTTTCCAACCAGTCTTTGAATTGCTTGAAGACCACTATTAGCATGAGTTACCCCAAGTAGGCCAACCCCTGCTAAACGAACATCCCCAAAT
>NZDA01000032.1 GCA_002686525.1 Methanobacteriota archaeon
GTTTTAGGACAAATGCAAGACCCACATGCTGTTCCATCTCTAATTGATAGACTTTCAGATTTATCAGAAGATGTGATGGTCAGACATGAGGCTGCAGAAGCACTTGGTGCTATCGGAGATATGGAAGCAATGGATACATTGAGGAAATTTCAAGATGACTCTGAGATCGTTGTCGCAGAATCCTGTGAAGTTGCAATAGATTTATTGAATTATGTATCTAGCAAAGAATTAAANTACTCGTAATCAGANAGCCAAGTAATTTCATCTTTCATTTGNCAAACTTCTTTGAGGAAGAACTCTAATCCTTCTTTGGAAAAATCATCNAGTTTATTTTGNACTTCAACNGAAAAATATTCTGAAATTCTAGACTNGGNGAATCCNAGTTTTTTTGACGTCCTTNCTATAACCTCAGATCTCCAAAAAGTATCNCTAAGGAANTTGTCATATTGTTTTATCATATCATTGCTNGCCTTGATTAAAACGGGTTTGGGTGAGTCTTTACGTGCTGCAAAAACACCGAAAACCATNGGGAAACCAGTTTCATTGGTCCATTCNGCTCCAAGATCAAGCTTNACTAATTCAGGAAAATCTCGAGCGGCNATTAACGCTCTATCACCAATTAATAATGCGCCATCGGATTCATTTAACATTGCAGATAGATCCGGNCCCATCTCACGAAATTTAGGATCAAGATTTTTTAGTTTCAANATCCATTGTAATAATGCTCTAGAAGTNGATGAATCNGAAGGGAGAGCAACNTCTCGCATNTGTTCAATCGGTCTAGTACCGAAAAGAATNACTGATCCAACATCGCCCTTGCTAACAATACCTAACTTCGGAATTAAGAGAAGTTCTNCAGAATGTTTAGCAAAGTCTGCAGCAGGTATTGGNGCTGTAATACAATCTCTTCTAAGTAAATGACCGGTTAGCCATGAAGGAGGTGCAGGTAANATCTTCCAATCNTTTTCTAATCCATCGAAAATAGGGTCACAGTTTGAAAAAGCAACTCTACCAAGTACATTTTCCCAAGACATTGAATCACGACGTTGATTGGGCTACAGGAAGTCGCCTGTTTTCATCATCTGGTTTCCTCCTGTAACGTGAAAAATTNGAATATANAGTGTTCCTTTTCACTGGTACTGAATTGACATCTTCAATAATCTTAGCTAACTCCTCACTGTCACTGTCCAGTCTAGCAGTACTACCTGCTTCATGCATAATTTCTTCATGATTAACTGTACCATCAATATCATCTGCACCAGAATTTAATGCTATTGAGGCAACATTACTACCTATGTTCATCCTATATGCCTTGATGTGAGGAATATTATCTAACATTATTCTCGAGATTGCAATAACTCTGATTATTTCATTTAACGAAGCTAATTGAGCCTCGGGAAGTCTAGATTTATCAGGAAGGAAAGGNTAAGGNACGAAGCACTGAAATCCGTTACTAATTTCNTGTTGCTTCCTTAATTTATNGAGGTGAACTGCTCTTTCCCTAAGTGTTTCAACTGTACCAAATAACATCGTACAATTTGTTTTAATCCCTAATTCATGGGCTATTTGATGAATNTTCAGGTATTCATCTGATGACTCTTTACCTCTGCATATTCTATCTCTGACACTATCGACTAAAATTTCAGCACCCCCCCCAGGTAAAGAATCTAAGCCTGCAGATTTTAATCTAGACAAGGTTTCATGAACCGAAATACCGCTTCTAGAGGAGATATGTTTTACTTCGACTGCAGTTAGTGATTTGATGTGAATATGTGGGAATTTTTGCTTTGCTGAACGGTATAANTCTTCGTAATATTCAACTGTCCAATCGGGATGTAAACCNCCNACTGAATGTACTTCATCAATGATTTCACTGAANGGCTCTATTCGATGTAAATATTCTTCAATACTTAATGCNTATGCCTCACTGTGCCTAGGCCCTTTACGGAATGCACAAAATCTACATGCTAAAACACAAATATTAGTTGTATTTACATGTAAATTATCATTAAAATATACATAATTATCAAAACGTGATTTCTTAACTAAATTTGCCAATGCAGATATGCCTGATAAATTCGAAGACTNAAATAATTTGGTACCTNTTTCCACATCAATAAAACCTCCTTTTACTAATGTTTGATAACATTCAACTAGTAAAGAATCGTTCTTAACTGATACAGGTAGAGAAAAGTCACCCAAGACTTTTCTCCAGTCATNATTACCTGCAAACGGTGTCCCAACCATAATCNTACAACTACCCGAAATACTCACCAAATATCAACCAATGTATTCGGCAATAGGAGTCAGAGCACTGCAAACTATCAATAGCCAATTTCAATGACAGGGCACTAGAAGGGGTGTAAATATTAGCACAAATGAAACGGATTTAATTGAAATTGCGAGAAAATGTCGCATAGATATTGTNGAAATGGTGCATAAAGCTGGAGCAGGACACCCAGGTGGTTCTTTGTCTGCTATTGATTTGATTGTAGGACTATATGGTACTGAATTTAGATTTAGAAAAGATGACCCAAATTGGGAAGATCGAGACAGATTCATTATGAGTAAGGGACATGCAAGTCCAGCAGTATATTCGATGTTACATAATTTAGGAATTTTAACTAAAGAGGATATAGATGGATTTAGGAAATTAGGTTCAACTTGTCAAGGACATGTCGATATGAAATGGACTGATGGAGTTGATTTTTCAGCAGGAAGTTTAGGTATGGGATTATCATTTGGACTTGGCTGTGCAATTGCTGCAAAAATGGATAATAGTGATAGGAATATTTGGGTAATGATAGGAGATGGTGAAACTCAAGAGGGACAGATTTGGGAGGCAGCGATGGCCGCTGATTTTCATNAAACAGGTAATCTAAATGTAATCATAGATAGGAATAGAATTCAAAATGATGATTTCATGGAAGTTCAAATGGAAATAGGAGATATCGGTAAGAAATTTGAATCATTTGGTTGGAAAATTATTGAAATTGACGGACATAATATGACTGAAGTAATTAATGCAATTAGNGTAGCTACTAATGAGAAAAATATTCCTTGCGCTATAGTTGCTCATACCGTGAAAGGAAAAGGTGTTTCATTCATGGAAAACAATCCTTCATTCCATGGCAAAGCTCCGAATGATGAAGAGTTAAAGTTAGCATTGGAGGAATTATCATGAGTGCCCCNTCAACTGGCGGTGCATCGAGAGATGGTTATGGCTCTGCACTNCTTAAATTAGCAAAAGATCCTAGNGTTGTAGTTTTAGAAGCNGATTTAGGAAAATCAACAAAGTCCTGTTTATTCAGAGCAGAATATCCTGAAAGAACCGTTTCGATGGGGATTGCTGAACAAAATATGATGCTTGTATCTGCTGGTATGGCTTCATCTGGGAAAATCCCTTTTGCAAGTACATTTGCTATCTTTACAGAAAGAGCATTTGAACAAGTTAGGAATGGGATTGCTAGGCCTGGATTAGTAGTACATATCTGTGGTAGCCATGGTGGAATACACACAGGAACTGACGGAAGTAGTGCTCAATCAATAGAAGATTTAGCAATATACAGAACTATCCCTAACATGACAGTAATGCATCCCTGTGATGATCTGTCTGCTGAAGANTTAACCATTCANTTACTTAATCATGACAAACCCTCGTACACAAGAACAGCTAGGAATAAAGTCCCTAGAATATACAACGAGGAAACAGTAAAGCAAATCAAGATAGGGAAAGGGAATATCATCAGTCACGGAAATGATGTTGCAATTTTAGCTTGTGGAGTGATGGTAAATGAAGCAAAATTGGCTGCGGATGAATTATCGGAAAATGGAGTAAATGCTTGTGTTGTCGATATGCATACNATAAAGCCTNTAGATGGAAAACTAATCGAANANCTAGCGAAANAATGTGGCTGNATTGTTACTGCTGAAGATCATTCTGTAATTGGAGGGTTAGGAGGGAGTGTCGCTGAATTCTTATCAAAAAATATTCCGANNCCACTGGAAATGGTCGGAGTAGANGATAGATTTGGAGAGAGTGGAGGAACTTCCGAATTAATGTCTGAACTAGATATAAATTCAGATTCAATAGTGAATGCAGTGAATCNAGTAATAAAACGTAAATTACAGCCTTAATAGACACTTTCTTGGGTTTCATTCATGAAGGAGCGGTTTGCCACAGATATCATGAATGAGGGCGAAAGACTTAGGGAATTACTTGATGGGTCTATGGACCCCTCAGAATTAGAGTCTTACCAAGAATACTACAAACTTGCTGAGAGAGTTTATGGTCGGGAAGCCCTAGATGAAATGGGTATAAGTACGCCGGATGAAATCGAAGAAGAAAAAATNCAAAATGGAAGTAGTGAATTCTCACATGATGTTATCCTACCCATGTCTGGTAATGAATCAATCACAGATGATAGTGAAGATTTGGTTAGAAAGCCAAAGAGGAGATTGTTCCTGACATTTATCGGATTGATCGGTTTGATGTTAGTAAGTTCGAATATTGTTATAGGAATCGATGCAATNTCTCCCATTTCTTTGTGTGAAGATATGGAAGCAATTGGAGAAATTGAATTCACTAATATAGAACAAGTAGATGGTAATTCTCTAACAATATTTTGGACTGTGAAAAATGTTACAATAGGAGAAAACTACACAATTACATGGGATATTTCACAAAATGGCTCACAAGAGTTAGTAGATTCTGGAAGTTTTAGTTGGCAGGCAAATGGTAATACTTTCACTCATCTTAAAACTGTAACTGTACAAACAGAACCTTATGCATGGTCATCAAATTTGTTAGATGAAAATATGTCAATTATCTTGACGACNGAGGGAGATTATACTAGTTCTGANGTAAATACAATGTCGATNATAGAAAGTGGNAAATTGTGTGAAGATAANCCTAAATTAAAANTAAGTGAAGTNATGAATTATCAAGAATTAGATGCTTGGGGCCCATCTGGTGAAGGAGACATGTTAGATGGAATGCTAGTAGTAATTTTCTCATTAATTTCTTTATTTGGAATNAGGAAAAGATAATTCTAGTACATTCTTGCTAGATGTTGCTTCCTTGTAGTCATTTTACCTGTNATCACACANGGTTGTGGTTCCGAATAAGGCTCTATCGAGTCCCCCAGTAAAGCCAAACCAGTGGTNTTCTCTAATAGTTCAGCATCTGCNTCATTACCATCAAATGCTAATTCATATACAATTCCATCNTCAACGGGAGACATTAGNCTCCANACTCCGTCTTTNANCTCCATAGTTGGCAATTTCTTAATTAAATTNGACATATGTGACTTTGAACGATTAAGTAATTGATTNGATAATTCATTAAGATGAGNGTGGATTGTTTCTGAAATATNTTCAAGGCTAGCTTCAACTTTGCCNCCNGTTCGNAGAGAAAGAACACATTTGTTTCCCGCTANATCTCTTGGCCCTAATTCTAGNCTGATGGGGACTCCTTTAATTTCCCAATCATAATGCTTACCACCNGGTCTTTTATCTCTATCATCTAAATGGACTCTCAATCCAGANGTACGAAGTTCTTCAGCAATTTGCATGATCTTAGGGATGACATTTTCATCAACATGAGATGCAACGGGCATTAATACTACTTGATATGGAGAAACAGAAGGAGGGAGGATTAATCCCGCATCATCCCCATGCATTCCAACAACCGCACCCAGTAATC
This sequence comes from Methanobacteriota archaeon, assembly GCA_002686525.1. Lineage (GTDB taxonomy): Archaea > Thermoplasmatota > Poseidoniia > Poseidoniales > Thalassarchaeaceae > MGIIb-O2. Next base: position 5,705 of record NZDA01000032.1, read on the forward strand.
TCTCAGACATTCCAAATGTTGTTTGATGACAATTCTGAGTTTCGCCGTTCACATCTTCATATTTCAAGTCAAAAGCTTGTGCCCATTGATCTCTGTAGTGGTGATAGGTTGCAATTTGTAATGTTCTTCCATTCGGCATTACGGCATCGACAGCAGTTGTATACCATGCACCGGGGAATGTATCCCAAACAGGTCTTTTAGATACTAAAACTGGTAAACACAAAGATTTCATTAGTTTTTGAACAATTTGAGCATCTTCCTCAATCTGTCTAGTGGCGCCTTCTTCATCTTTGTGAACCGTATGAGCCTCGAAGAAATGAATCTCTCTCACCCTAATAAATGAACGTGTTTGTTTTGTCTCGTATCGAAAAGTATTGACTATCTGGAAGGTTTTTAGGGGTAAGTCTGCATGACTACGGACCCATAATGAAAACATAGTATACATCGGAGTTTCTGAGGTTGGTCTGAGAAACATAGGGTTATCGAGCTCGTTCTCACCTCCTTTTGTGACCCAATAAACTTCTTTCTTAAATCCTGAATCTTCTTCTTCCATTCTTAGTTCCGAGGGGTCTAAACCAAGCTCTCTGGCTGCTTTAAGACGTGAAACAAGTTGATTTTCTTTCTCGAGGAGGTCTTCAGGAACTAAAAGAGGGAAATTATATTCTTGATGGCCAGATTTTTCCATTTCTTTACGGGTTAGTCCATCTATAAGCCTCATTGTAGTCCAGCCATAGGGCTTCCAAACATCCATTCCTTTGATTGGATATCTTTTATCTACTAAATCAGAAATTTCGACAATGGCTGGATACCATGCATTAAAATCAGACTTTGGAGGAATACCTCTCTTAGCCTTACCATGCTTAGCCATGATGATATCCCGTAGCAGATTATCCTTCAATGTGCCGCATGTAAAATCTATTTCGAAATGATTTTTTCTATCTCTAAACATATGTCATGTTCAGTCAATAAAACTTTGAAACTCCCATCTCCAGAAACCAACCTTGCTCTTGGTAAATTAGTGTCATTGATCTGTTCAAGAATGTTAGCTATGACATAATCAACTCCGTACTCAGATATTTGATTCAAAGACTTTTCAATCAATTCTTCTTCGGAAACGGAGGTTTCTAACTTAAACCCGAATCTAATGGACTCTCCAATAAATTTTGATAATTCTGGAATATGTTTCAAAGTTGGTTGAAGTTCAATATTCCACTTTTCTCTACCACTTGGAACCTTACCATCTACGGGATTCATTGAATAATCTAAAACTGCTGCTGAATGAATCCAAACATTGGGTTTGATATCAGATTTAGCCAATGATATGGACTCATTCAGCATTTCTTCTGGACTACCTGCTCTTGTGATGTTCGGTAAATCAAAAGTAGGTTGTGCAGATGTCTTACCGGCAATACAGTATACATCATGTCCCATCATAAAAAGATGTTCTGCGATAGCCCAACCTGTTTTACCNGATGATGCATTTTGAATAGCCCTAACNGAATCAATAGGAGCTCTAGTTGCTCCAAGAGTNATNGCAACTTTCTTTCTATTTGGTAAAGTTGAATTTACAAGATTAGAAACTTTTGATACAATTACATTAGGAGATGGTTGTTTCCTCCTTCCTTCTTTCTCACTATCGACAAAATAATGATTTCCTTCCAGTATAATTTTTTCCAGTAAATCAGATGTTACAGGATCGTCAAACAAATCTTGATGCATAGAAGGAACGAAAACAATTGGAGTATTATTCCCTCTAGATGCTGAAAGAGCCATCATAATTGGTGAATCCATCACTCCGTGAATATGTTTCGAAATTGTGTTTCTCGTAGCAGGAGCTACAAGTACAATATCGAAACTATCTAATTGCTTCATTTCAGGTTCCCAATTTGTAAGAACTTCTTGTCCAGATGCCCAAGATAATGCCAATGGAGAAATGATNTTTTCTGCTTCCTTGGACATCATAATAGTTAACTCTGCGCTATATCTTCTAAATTCTCTACATAGACGTACAGACTCAACGGCTGCAATACCACCTGAAACTATGACTAAGACCCTTTTTCCCTNTAGACTTGTGCCAAGAATTTCAACACCAGTGTCTTTATTCACACACCTCGCAGAGGGGGAGCATTGATGAGTTCGTCGCAACACAATCATCGATAGAGGGAGGGGTGAGGATGAGTAATCTGGTGATGGAAAACCTGCACAAACACCTATACAGGTTTATGATAGTTGATTTATTATTATGCTTCTTTATTATTTCAACATACAGTATTTCGGCAACAATTTGTTTTATCGTTATATTTATTATTCCTTTTTTTGGTATAATTTCATTCAAAAATAAGAAATCAGGAGGGGATTTAATGGCACTAGTATTGTTATTGGTATTGTCATTTGTATTTCTCTTATCCGGATTAATTGAATTAGGAAAAGACGATTCAATGAATACAATACAGGGATTTTTACTAATTTTATTATCTTTATCTACTCTGAGGAGGGTCAAAACTATTCGAGAACCTGCATACAAAAATTGGTATTACAATACAAATGAAGATTTGAGTGATATTAGGCAAAATATTTCAGAAGATGAAATTTTAGCAACTTGCCCCAGTTGCGCAACATTGCTTGCAGTAGTACCAAAGAAACTCTCGATTGAAGATAAATGTCCTAATTGCAATGCAAATTTAGTTAATTTAAATTAAATTTTTTCCAAGGCAATAGAAATACCCATTCCNCCGCCTATACACATTGAAGCAACTGCTCGTTTTGATTTAGTGTCGTGGAGAAGACTAGCAGCTTTTCCAGTAATTCTGGCGCCCGAAGCGCCTAGAGGATGTCCAATAGCTAACGCGCCTCCATGTAGATTAACAATTTCAGGATTAATTCCTAAGTCATTAATTACAGCTAAACTTTGGCTAGAGAATGCTTCATTTAATTCGAATAAATCAACATCTTCCACACTCCAATTAGATCTTCTCAAAACTTCCTTAGTAGACTCTATGGGGCCAATTCCCATAATGTGTGGCTCACAACCAGTAACTGCACCAGCAACTATTCTTGCAAGTGGATTAAGGCTATGTTTTTCTGCGAAATCCTCACTACAAACTATCATGAAAACNGCTCCATCAGTTAAAGGTGAAGAAGTTGCTGCAGTAACTAAGCCGTCCTCTCCAAATGCAGGATTAAGTTTAGCCATTGATTCTAAAGTCGTATTTCCACGAATACATCCATCATCAGTAATTAACTCGTCAGGGCTTTGAATACTTGCAATTTCATTACGGAATAAACCTTTACTTTGGGCGTGAGAGGCTTTTTTGTGAGAAAGTAATGCAAATTCCTCATGTTGTAAACGTGTTTGTTTCCACTGCTTAGCCACATTTTCTGCAGTCATACCCATNCCNATGTANGCATCAGGAAANTTTTCTTCTAATTCAGAAGAAGGACTCCAATTGAATCCACGTCTCTGAATACGACTCATTGACTCGACACCTCCAACNAAGAAACAATCTCCCCAACCAACTTCGATATTAGCCGCTGCAGATAGAACTGCTTGCATAGATGAACCACATAATCTATTAATCGTAGTTCCGGGTACTGAAACTGGTAAATCGCCTAAGAAAGTCAATAAACGACCCAAGTTATAGCCTTGCTCTCCTTCAGGATAAGCACAACCTAAAATCAGATCATCAATCATTGAACCATGAATATTGTTTCTTTGAAGTAATTGTCTAATAACTTGACCTGACATTTCATCGGGACGAACATTGGCTAATTTACCCTTATGTGCTCTGTGGAAAGGTGACCTAAGCCAATCAACAATTACCGCTTTCATACACCTCGGAAGGCAACAAACAAAATAATTATTGGCAATTAAAAGATAGTTCTAGCAGAATATACAGACCGTGAGGTTCTTGAAAGAAATTAAACTCGAAGGTTTGATAATATGATTAGAGAATGCTCAAGACACGGATATTACTCCGATGATAAGTGGTGCCCTGCCTGTAATGAAGAGGGAAAATTTATACTGCGTTCAAGAGAAAGAGATAGTCTAGCAAGAAGGTTAGCATTGATTTTAAGGCATGCCCCTGAAAAATTTGATCTTGAAATGGATATCAACGGATGGGTTGATGTTAAGGATATAATCAGTAGATTCAAGAAACAAGATGAAAGAAGATATCATTGGTTAAGGCCGCATCATTTCAGAGCAGTTTCTGAAACCGACGGCAAGGGTAGGTACGAAGTTAGAGGTAATATGATCAGGGCAACTTATGGTCATACCTTAGAAATCGAACTAGATCTTCCAACTGATAACATTCCTCCTTCACTCTTTTACCCATGTAATCCTGATGAAGCAGAAAATTTACTAGAAGTAGGAATTACTCCAAGCGGTAGATCACATGTACATCTTTCTTCTAGCATCCGTTCAGCTGCAGAGGCAGGTAGAGTTCACTACAAATTGCCAACCTTACTAGAGATTGATACTGCGAGAATGGTGGCTGATGGGGAAACCATTTGGCATGCAGGAGTCACAGTGTATCTTGTAGAATCAGTAGATCCTGAATATATTGCTCAAATATCTAATGATAATCCGGAATATGAAGTTGCTAGAGCGAGATGGGTTGACGAAGAAGAATGATTAGATAAATTCTCCACAGTTTATACAAAAATCAATATCTGAAGTGATTGGTTTATCACAAGACAAACAATATCCATCGGAAGAATTCTTGGATACTTTTTCGTCTGAAACAACTCTAACCGGAGATTCTCTTTCTACAAAAGGCGGTGCTATGTCCTGAACCAGTGACATCAAACTACGAAAATTAATTGTCTCCTGTATCGCACATTCCAATTGAATTTGACGTCTTTCTCTTTCTTCAATATCCTCTATTGCCTTAACATCATCTAATTGTGATTGAAGCCATCTTTGGAATTTCTCTATATCGGATTGTTCTGACACATACTTACGAAGAAACTCTATGAAATGAACCCATCGTTTAGAAATGCAGAGAAATGTAAATGAATACAGCAATATGTATTACTCTGCTCGAAGACATGAGATTAACTATGCCTAACAACAAAATTGTGATTAAAATGGGAGGTGGTCTGATAACAGACAAATCACAATACAAAGCGGTACTTCAAGAAAGAATAAATGCTGTTTGTAAGGTAGTAGCTCAGATTAAGAAAAATAAGGATTCTATAATTCTGGTTCATGGTGCGGGTTCTTTTGGACATTTGCAAGCGAAAAAATGGAGTCTGCAAAATGGATTTGATGAAGATATTATAGAAAATCAACGAAAGGCAGTTAAATCTGTGAGAGATGATATGATTGAATTGAATAGTTATATCCTAAAAAGTCTCAATTACTATGGAATTGAAGGAATACCAAATCCACCTTCAACTTGGGCCAATGGCTTAGGTCCAGAATTTAATGGTGACATCAGTTTCTTTAATGATGAGAACGATAATTCAATCCAAATTACTTTCGGAGATGTTGTTGACGTTCATAATGAGAGAGAATTTGGTATTCTATCAGGAGATGATTTGATGGTTAGAATTTGTAAAGAGATTCCAGATGTCACGCACTGTATTTTCCTCCTGGGGGATACAGAAGGACTACTGTCCAAGCCTCCCAATGAGGAGGGATCGGAACTGATTACAATCTGGTCAAAAGAACAAGAAATCTCTGGGAAACATGAAGAAAATCAGGACGTAACTGGAGGTATTTTCCTCAAAGCAGAAAGTGCTAGCGAGATATCACAAAAAGTTGATCATGTATGGATGATTGATGGGAGAAAACCAGAAAGAATTCTGGAGCTCTTACAAACAGGCAATACAATCGGAACTAAAGTAATTTAATCATTCATCTATTATATGTAATCATCCTCGGAGAGACGATAACATGGGAGAAGAGACCCAAGAGAATAGTCTGAGCGAACTTGATTCATCACAACTGGAAATGATGAAAGAAATGTGTATGGCTGTAGATGAAAATGATAGAGTAATTGATTCTGTAAGTAAAATTGATTGTCATCGAGGTAAGGGGATCAGACACCGAGCATTCAGTGTATTAATTTTTGATTCAGAAGATAGATTACTAATGCAACAAAGATCTTCAGAGAAAATCACATTCCCAGGAATATGGGCTAACAGTTGCTGTAGTCACCCATTAGATATCGAGAATGAAAATGGTGACCCAGTCGAAGGAGTGATTCATGCTAGTAAAAGAAAAATGCTTCAAGAATTGGGTATACCATTAGAAGTTTCTTCGAATTGGGAGTTTAATCATATAGGTAGGTTCGAGTATAGTTGTAGATGGGATGACGATTGGATTGAACATGAAATAGACCATGTCCTAATTGTTAGGGCGAGCCCAAATCTATCGATTAATCGAAACGAGATAAAAGATACAAAATGGCTTAATCATCAAGAAATTATACAAATGTTAGAGGGTGAGAATGAATGGAAAGATGCTATCGTTGCTCCGTGGTTCAGAATGATATGGAAACATTTCATTGAACCCCACTATCCGAATATGGATGCTTTACTCGGTTCAAGTTCAGACAAGATAATCAATTGTGGAAGACTCTCTATAAATAAAAAATCAGATTCAAACGCATTAAAATCTGCACTGAGTAAGCATAAAGAAATCGTTGAAAAAGAAATTATGAAATCAATGAACAAAATTAGGCAAGAAAGATTACACGGAGCCATGACTCATCTCTTTTCGGGTGGAGGGAAAAGATACAGAGCAATTCTTCCAAGATTGGTAGGAGAAGCAATTGGTAATGCTCATGATGGTCATTATACTCTAGGTTCGAGTATTGAAATTATCCATAATTTTACATTAGTTCATGACGACATTATGGATCAGGACCCGATTCGAAGAGGATTGAATGCTGTTCATGTTGAGTATGATGATGCTACAGCAATTAACGCTGGAGATGCAATGCTTGCAGTAGGATTTGAGATTCTAGCAGATTCTGAGGATATTAGCCCTGAGAATCTAAAATTCTTAGTCCAATCGATTGGTGAAATGGTCAGAAGAGTTGCAGAAGGTCAGCAAGAAGATTTTGACTTTGAAAAGAGAGACTATGTAAGTGAAGAAGAATATATTGCAATGATTGCAGGAAAAACTAGTGCGATGTTTGAAACCTGCGCTGAAACAGGTGCGAAACTTGCGGGTGCTGACTCAAAAACTGTTGAGGAAATGGCAGATTGGGGACTAAAGCTTGGCTTGTGTTTCCAATTAATGGACGATTTAATTGACATTACGGGAGATACAGAAACTCTAGGTAAGCCCGCTGGATCCGATGTGGTTCAGGGTAAAAAAACATTAATTGCTATACATGCCTTAGACAGTGGTAACGATTTACCTACATTCTCAAAGGTTTACGGGCAAGGAGAATGCTCAGACGAGGACTTAGAAAGAGCAGTAGAAGAATTAAGGAATAATGGTTCTATTGATTATGCGATGGATAGAGCAATGAGATATCATTCCGAAGCTCATAAAATACTAGACGGATTAGTACCTTCTCCTGCTCTTGAGGTTCTCAGGCAATTGACTGATATGCAATTGACTAGGATTAACTGATGCATAATGCATCTAATTCACTTATCAGCANTCCTTCACTGTTTTTCATAGTAGCAATTACTCTGTCTCCAATTTTCAACGGCCCTACTCCTTTTGGCGTCCCTGTCCAAATATAGTCTCCTGGCGATAAGTCATACCATCTATTCAAGTGAAATAATAATGATTCAATATCATGTACCATTAAATTTGTCTTCGCAGATTGTCTAAGCTCACCATTAACTGATAAAGAAATTTCTTTGACTTTTTCATCCCATNTTGTCCAAGTTCCTAGTACAGCAGAACCCTTGAATGATTTTCCTTCAGCCCAAGGCCATCCATTTTCTTTTGCTTGACCCTGATGGGTACGATTTGTTGTATCACAACCAACACACATTGACTCAGGAAGTAAATCATTACCTAATCTAATTACTAATTCAACCTCATGGTCAATATGATCGGTATCATTCATCAATTTAATCATATTTTTGCCACTCAAATCGGAATGTATATGTGATGATTCAGGCATAATAAAAAATCTAGGATATTCTGTAGTCTCCCCGCCGATTTCTTCTGCATGTGCAACATAATTTCTAAAGCAAGCCCAACCAACTGGCATGAACTACCCTGAGTGATTTAGGTCTTGACTGCATCGATATGAGGNTATNGAATCAATAGGGTTGAAAAATATGAGGCCTTAGTGTTAATCGTGGATGATAACCCGTATANNATTCTAGGAGTTACTAAAGATGCCACNGATGCTGAAATAAAGAGGGTTTACAGGAAATTAGCNAGGCAATACCATCCTGATAGAAATCCTGACGATGCTGCAGCTGAAGAGAAATTTAAATCCATTCAATCAGCATATGATAAAATAGGAACTAAGGAATCTAGGAAAGAGTATGANAATAGAGATAGAATGAGNGATATNTTTGGAAATGGTTCGCCATTTTCTGGTTTNGGTGGNGGNTTTTCTGGAGGAGTAGATATAGGAGATATTTTCTCACAATTTGTCGGTGGAAGAGGAAGAAACCACAATACTATGAATAGACAGAGAGAGAGAAATGAGAATATTACTGGAAATGAAACNTACAANGGTAGTGANATAGAATCTGCACTNGATATATCCCTTTCAGATGCAATTTCAGGNACTGAAATTAAATTTAATCATAGAAGATTAAAAATTTGTAAAAAATGTAATGGNAGGACATTCGGAACTACAAAAACTTGTGTCGAGTGCAATGCTCTAGGAATAACGACAAGAGAATCAACTATCACGGTTAAAGTACCTCCCGGAGCAGAACAAGGGCAGCAACTAAGACTCAAAAAAATGGGTAATGAACATCCCAATGGTGAACCAGGTGATTTGATTATCAATATCAGGCTAGATGCTGAAGAAGGAAGAAGATGGGAGAATGGAAGGTTAATTCAAGATGTTCCAATCAGTTACAGTACATTGATTTTAGGAGGTAAAATTCAGATTAGAACACCTGCTAACAAAAGAATACAAATCGATGTTCCAGAGAATAGTAAAATTGGGGACCGAAGAAGATTGAATGGTCACGGTCATGATGGAGGACCTCTAGATATCGAATTCTCTATAATGGAACCAGACAAATTAACTGAGGAACAGAGAAAAGCCTTGCAAGTTCTGAAAGAAACTGGACTATAAAGAAAATATACAACCAATCAAATATGTGATAGTTCTGGTTGGAGTTATGAGAGACTTCAGGAAAGTTGCTTCAATACTCATTCCTGAAAGNAAAAAAGTNCATNTAGCNGTATTTNTANTATCTCTNCTAATGATTCCAGGATTTACTGCTACATTAACTCCGATTGATATTGAATCNTACAATTTAGAATCACCNGAATTAGAAGCCGCTGAGGTAATGAGAGAAGAGTTCTCTGGAGCGGGAAATATTTGGGGATTTGGATTATTTATTAAAGACTCAGAATATTTTGGAGTTTCTCCCTCTGAAATAAAACATATTGATGAATTCTCAGGTATTAACACTGGACAAAACGAGCCAACTGGAGGCATACTTAATTTATCTGTATTAAGAGAGATTGACAGGAAAGCAGAATTTTTATCAGAACATGAAATTTCAGAGTATTACTTATCCTTTGCATCAGAAATTTCTGGGAAACCAATTAACGGAGTGCTAGATTTAGCAACAGAATTTAGGGTTTTCATGTCAGATGATTCATTGCTAACCAAGCCACAGTTCAACCCTGAAACATTGAGGATGGAAGCAGCACCTACAAACTGGTCAGATTGTGGGGTTTTAGAATGTTTAACTTTCGATGATGAGAATGTTACTCAAGATCATATTGACTTAGCAGCGCATAGAATGGCTAACAATAGCAAAGGCGCTTTTTTGAGATTCTTATCCATTGATAGAGCTTTCATTGCAGATGACAATAGTACTCTAATCGGACCTATCGGAGGAACATTGAGTGAGAACGGAACTATCCAAGCAGAATCTTGGGGTTATGGAAGATGGTCAGCTTCTTCTGCATGGTTAATACTTAACTTGGATAGACAAAAAATGCAGAATGAAGGATGGACTTTTTCGTGGATGAATGCAAGTAATGAATGGGGCTATGATTTAGACGGAGTAGAATTATCTACTGACCCTATCAGATACACAATCGAAGAATGTAAACAAAAAGAAGAGAATAATCAACCATTGTGCTCAGTGGAATGGTTATATCTTGCGATTGAAGAAGACTTGAGAGAACAAGATGATTTAGTCGCTACTATACTATTAGGAGAGGGGCCAAATGTTGAAGTCAACAGAGAATTACTCTCAAGTGCCTATCTAATTATACTGATGTCAATAGTTGTTATTGCATTACTTTGGCTCAGTTTGAGGAGACTTTCAGATGTAATAATTGTATGTACAGGACTTATACTCTCGTTATTATGGATGCAAGGATTAATCGGTTGGAGTATTGTATTTGGTAACAAATATGGCTTTGAAATAATTTTTAGATCACAGTTCTCTAATTTATTACCCATCCTTATTCTAGCATTAGGGATTGATGATAGCCTACATGCGCTACATAGATACAAGGAAGAAAGAAAAAATGGTAAAACAAGTCATGAGGCTGCTGATGAATCGATTACCAGAGTGGGAAGGGCTATTCTCCTAACCTCAACAACTACCATTGTTGCGTTCTTAGCAAATTTAACTTCGAATATTGCAGCTTTGAGATCTTTTGGAATAGAAGCTGGTTTAGGAGTCGCATCTGCTTTCTTGTTAACCGGACTATGGGTTCCTCTAGTTAGATTAGATGTTGATTTATGGCTTGATAAGAAAGGAAAATTGATCGACGATAATGAAGATCAAATTCATATTATTCCAAAAAATTGGTTAGTTAAGTTAACATCTGAATCAGCGAATAAAGGCATAGCAGTAGCAACAATCGCGATATTAATCACTCTCATTGCAACTCCTTTGATGTACTCATTGGAAGGCGATTTTCAGATTGATGATTTTCTAGATGAAAATTCAGATTTTGCACAAGGTGTTTTCCTCGTTAATCAGAGATTTATGGATGGTGAACCAGGGTATATACTAGTTGAAGGAGATATCGCTAACCCTAAGGTAATTCAAGCAATAGGTGAAACAAGGGAAAATATGAATTCGCATGACAGGGAATCCGATCCTGATCAGATCTCAAGAACTCCTTCAGGAGAAGTTGAGTTGATTGCTTTAGATGAGATACTAACCTTTGCACAAGCTGCAATGTATGAAAATATAACTCCATTTGAGGAAGCAGGATGGGACTCAGGGAAAGATGATGGAGGATTAAATTGCGACACAATGACTCTGCTGTATCCGGGTGTTGGATTAAGAAAAATACCTGTTTTAGAAGATAGAGATTGCCTAGTTTTTCTTTATGGATTTATTTTAACTAGAGGTGTTCCAGCTAGTGGAGGTTATCCTGCATTACCGCCTTCTATTACTTCTGAGTACATACAATCAAGCACGACAATAGATTTTGAGAGGCCTTGGTTGGATAATTCTGGAAACACACCAAAATACACTAGAATGACTATGAGATTTGGACTCTCTAACGCGGAACAATTTGCAAAGATTGGTCCAGCACTTGATCAGTTAGTAGATGATATGCAGCCGTTTCAAAACCTTTCTTCTACTAACATTATGAATCGAGGAGATATTAATTCAGCATTTGTTTCTGAAGAATATCCTGTAACTTGGGCTATACCAACAGGGGACCCAGTGACTCGATTTGTAGCTGCAGATTCAATGCAGAATGAAATGCAATCCACTCTATTCATTGGATTAGTTTTCTGTACATTTACGCTCTGGTGGGGATTTAGAGATGAGGAAACTCTGAAAGATAGATTGAGCATGATTTCAAATAAAAGAATGATTTACTCAATACAAACAATTCTAGCTATGTTATTTACCGGTGGAATCATGAACTACTTAGTTGGTTTCGAGGCAGGAATTATTTTTGCTAGTTTGACACTAATTCTGAGTATTCTTTGGGGCATTTCAGGATTCGGTATTGCTGTAATAACCACTACACCAATTTTTATCGTGATTATTTGGTTATATGGTTTGATTGAAATTGCGGGTTATGGACTGAATATGGTTACTGTTGCTATTGCTGCAATGTCGCTAGGTGTTGGGATTGACTATGTTATACATGTAGTGGAAAGATTCAGAGAAGAACAGGAAAATGGGCACGATACTATTACATCAATAGGAATTGTTGGAGGTGCTTCTGGGCTAGCACTTTTCGGTTCCGCGTTATCTGATATTGGTGGATTCCTAGTAATCACACAATCAAGTATGGGATTCTTCTCAACGTTTGGATTATTTTGCGCTATTATGATTGGATTATCATTAGTTGCAAGTATGATATTAGCGCCATCACTAATTGGAATAATATTTAATGACAAGAAATCAAATATCAATCCTGATAGTTAGCTTCACCTGGGATTTCTTCTTTCAATCCCTTGCGTTGTCTGATTTCGGCTGTAACCTTATGGAATAAAGCAGCAGGTAGTTGGACGAAACCAGCATTTTCAGTATTCCATACCGCTCGACCTTGACTTGCTGCTCTAATATCATTTGAGAAACCAAAAGATTCTGCAACAGGCATTTTACCAATTACACTGGCAGTTCCACCATCAACTGGCATGTCCTCAATAATTCCTCTACGAGTTGTTAATTCTCTGGTAACTCCGCCAATAACATCGTTAGGTGCGTCGATTCTGATTTTCTGCATCGGTTCATAAATTACTGCTCTTGCTCTAAGCACTGCACCCTTGACAGCATTACGCACNGCAGGAATTGTCTGAGCAGGCCCACGGTGAATAGCGTCTTCGTGAAGCTTAGCATCTACTAATCGTACTAGAACGCCCATAAGAGGTTCTTCAGCAGTTGGTCCTTTTTTACAGACATCATTGAAACCTTCAATCATCAATTCTCTGGTTTCATGCAGGTTTTGGATACCTTTGGTGTCGTTAACAAAGACATTTGTACCGTTAATTGCATAAATTTTCCTCATTAGATCTTTATCCATACCGAACTCTGCAAATTTATTCCCTACGTCTTTTGCATCTTTAGTTCTGACTGGGCCATCGCCGAAGTGTCCCTCACGAAGAGCATTAATGACTTCTAGAGGCAGTGGTTCACATTCGATGTAGAATCTATTATGCCTGTTTGGAGACTTACCCTCAAATGGCCTGCCCTTGTTATTACTCTCGATTGATTCCCGATATACTACGATAGGTTCACTGACCTTAACTTGGATGTTCTGTTCTTCTTGCATACGGAAAATTGTGATTTCAAGATGTAGTTCACCCATTCCTGCTAGAAGTGCTTCTCCAGTTTCCTGATTGGTAGTTACTTGTAATGATGCATCTGCTTTCGCCAACCCTCTCAAAGCATCGATAAACTTTGGTAAATCTTTCATTGATTTCGGCTCTACAGCAACAGTAACTACAGGTTCTGAGTAATGCCTGATTGCTTCGAAAGGTGTTGCCTCGGGATCTCTAGATATTGTGACACCCGCTGCAGCACTCTTTACTCCTGTTAATGCAGCAATATTTCCTGCAGATACTTCCGGAACTTGAATCCTGTCTCCACCAACCATCATACTAACCTGCTGAACTCTCTCAGGTTTTGCAGCTCCAATTGCCCAAACTGTTTCACCATGCTTAATTGAACCAGAATACACCCTTCCTACAGCAACTTCTCCAGCATGTGGATCCATCCATATCTTGGTAATCATCAGTTGAAGTGGACCCTCAGGATTTGTTTCAAGCATTGACTTACCAACTTCAGATTCAAGGTCACCTTGCCAAATATTTGGTATACGATATTCTTGTGAGACAAGAGGAGAAGGAAGCTGTTCTACTGCCATATCTAGAAGAACTTGATGAACAGGCGCTTTTTTGGCTAATTCTTTTTGTTCATCGTTATGGCAATGCTCGAAGATATCTTTGAAGTTGAGACCAGACTTTGTCATATATGGAATTGACATACCCCAGTTATAGTAAGCGGAACCAAAAGCAACAGTTCCCTTTTGTACTGAAACCTGCCATTCTTTAGATAATTCTGCAGGAGCGAAAGTTGAAATTAATTTATTGACTTTCGTAATGATTTTTTCAAATCTTTTCATCATCTCTGGTCCATCTATTTGCAATTCGTTAATCAATCGGTCAACTTTGTTAATGAAAAGTACTGGACGAACTTTTTCTTTCAACGCCTGCCTAACGACAGTCTCAGTTTGAGGCATTGTTCCCTCAACTGCACATGCTAAAATTATACAACCATCTACAGCACGCATTGCTCTAGTAACGTCTCCACCAAAATCTACGTGACCAGGGGTATCGATCAAATTAATCAGATAATCATCACCATCAATTTCGTGAACCATAGATGCACTAGCAGCGTTAATTGTGATTCCTCTGGCACTTTCTTGCTGATCGAAATCTAACACACGGGATTTACCTGCTAAATCTTCAGACATCATACCTGCCCCAGCAATTAGATTATCTGATAAAGTAGTTTTACCGTGGTCAATATGTGCAGCAATAGCAAGATTTCTGATTTTCTCTCTAACGTGCATTACTTCAGTTGCTCGCTTTATGTTGTCTTCTTTACGACCCATACAATCACCTTATGATGAACGCCCGACTCAACTTTGGTTCATAAAGCCGATTGTATCACTACGTGATACAGTTCGATACATAGACCATAATGAATGGGCGAAAATCATCTAGCGGACGCAGCGATTCTCTCGACTTCATCTCTCTTTCCAACTGCGTAAGAGCCAATATCTCCGCTAGCTGCTTTGGACAATTCTGAGATGATACCCTCAGTCAAGGTTTTCTTACTTTTAGCTGTTGCAGATGCACAACCAACTCCTAGATTTCTCAAAGCAATGTCCAGACGCCTACTAGGTGATGAATCAACAGCCTTAGGGGCACTAACAGCACCCATCTTTATCCTAGTTGTTTCTTCACAAGGTGCAGATTCAATTATAGCGTCAATGAATGTTTGAAGTGGGTTTTCATCTGTTCTTTCATGAATTATGTCTAATGCATTTTCGAAGGCTTTAGCACAGTGTTGTTTCTTTCCAGAAAATTTACCTGATCTCATGAGATTATTGATGAATCTCTCAACTACTGAAAGCTTTGATTTTCCAAACCATGAATTGGCATGTCTTCCTCCACTGTGTGGAGTACCAATTGTTGTCAAATTAATGTAAGGGGCTAAACCAGGATCTGAACATGTTACGTCTGTAGCATCCCACTTACCGAAAACCATAGTTCCAATTCCTGCAATAGGAACCTCTTGCTTAGATTGATTTTCTTCTGACATTAAATTACACCTCATCTAACTGGTTTCTCTTTACGTCCACGTACCATTTCGTCTAGAGAAACTCCGTTAACTTTGATTACCTTGTATCGAACACCTGGCAGGTCACCCATAGATTGGCCTCTCGGACCACCAATACCTTCTACCAATACTTCATCGTGCTCATCAATAAATGAAATAGCACCGTCTCCTGGTGCGAATGCTGTGAGTTTATTTCCAGTTCTAATAAGAGAAATTTTCACAGCTTTACGTATTCCGGAGTTAGGTTGCTTTGCTTCGAAACCGACTTTCTCGACCACTATTCCTTTGGCTTGTGATGAACCTTTCAATGGATCGTGCTTCAGAACACCGCCTTGACGACGCTTGATCTCACGGTCACGGAATCTCTTCTCTTTCCAGCGATATTTACGACGGTCACTTTTCATCTTCGATCCGGAGAAAAGTCCTCTACCCAAGCAATAACACCTCTAAGACGGGCCGCCGACCTACCTTTGGTATAAGAGCATGACGGGGCGGCAGTAGGTAGAAGTTCGACACTAAATGCTAATTTCTTTCGCTAACATTGAAATCGAAATGTCACTGGGTTGTTAACATGGCGTTCCGAGATTTACTTGTTGACGTTGAGAAAATTGAGGCCGAAACCAGTGTTATTCATGGAATTTTACACGGTTCAAGGGATTTGAACCACATCCCACTAGTGTTCTCAAACCTCAAAGAGTCGCCTAATCATTCCGCCGCCCTAAATGTTCTAACAAGAAAAAGAATTTGTGAGACTTTCAATGTGAGTCCCGGAGAGCTAATCGATATTCTAGCATGGGCCATGAATAATCCATGTGAACCAGAGATTATTCATAGAAAGGATGCTCCAGTCATGGAAAATACAATGGAGAATGTAGATCTTGAGAAAATACCGATACCATGGCATTACCCTGAAGATAGAGGCAGATACCAATCCGCATCAGTGATTATTGCACAATATAATGGAATCAGGAATATGTCATTCCACAGGCAGTTCCTTAGAGATGGAAATCACACCGTTTCGAGATTCGTCCCTAGACACCTTAGAACAATGACCGATCTAGCAGCAAAGGAAGGGGAAAATGTGGATATTGCAGTAGTAAACGGAGCCGATGCAGTTGTCTTGTTAGCAGCAGCAATGTCATTTACAGAAAATCTTGATGAATTAACCGTTGCAGCAGCCTTACACAAGAAATTACATGGGAAACCGCTAGAATTAGTAGAATTATCAAATGGAATTCAAGTTCCTGCAAATGCAGAATATGCCATGGAGGCAAAAATTACCTTAGAAAGAGATGATGAAGGTCCTTACGTAGATATCACTGGAACAGTAGATGATGTTAGGCAAGAGAATGTAATTCGTTATGATGCGATTCATCATAGAAATGAGCCAGTATTCCATGCATTAATACCCGGTGAAGTGGAGCATAGGACACTTATGGGAATGCCGAGAGCTCCAACTATCAAAAATGCAGTATCTAAAGTCGTACCTTGTAGCGATGTTTATTTGACCGATGGAGGATGTGGATGGCTTTCTTCTGTAGTTCAAATAGTCCCTCAAAAAGAAGGAGATGGGGTGAAAGCTATTCATGCAGCTTTGGAAGGACATCCATCAATGAAACAGGTAATTGTAGTCGATGAAGATATCGACACATCAGATCCAGTTAGAGTGGAATGGGCTCTGATGACACGTTGGCAGCCAGACAAAGACACAATTATTCTATCTAATCAGAAAGGTTCAAGTTTAGATCCAAGCAGAAATGAAGAAGGATTGACAAGTAAAATTGGTATGGATGCCAGCTTACCTCCAGGAATTGACAAATCACCCTATGAATCCGTGCTCTGAGGTCAAAAGATGACAGATGTTGACATCAATCAAAAATTACAGCACCCAAGAAGAAGTCTGGGTAATAGACACAGAAGTCAAGCGGAAAAATTTCTCAAGATGGAAAAAAATCTGAAGAATCTCAACTGGGCCGAACAAAGTGCTAAACAATCTGTTCTTTATGATTTTACAAATCCAGATAACTGGACTATATTGACAAAAATAAAAATTCTCAAGAATGATACTGAAGGAATAAATTCGGTTCTTAAAGAATTATTCACAATTCTAGGGAGAGATCCTGAATTATTGAGTCAATTGGAAAATTTAGATTTAACAAAAAATGGTATGAATCTACTAAATGCTGGCCTGAGAATTGACCCATTAGACCCTGATAAATGGGCAAAAAGTGTCATAGGTAATGATGAAGAAACCGATAAATTTGCAAAAAGAGTTGAAGTTTTGGATTTAAGAGACATTAGAGCGAATATTCTTTTTTCTAGAAGGATTGAAAGATTGAGAGATAATGGTAATGAAGAACTATTTATGTACTTATCAAGAATTATACTTGCACAGAGGCCTTCAAATCACGAAACTTGGTATGAATTAGGGAAATTACATGAAAGAAAAGGAGAATTTGATGAAGCATGGTATTGCTATGATCAAGCACAAACATATTTCCCTAGTGTAAAAGTAAGAGATAGATATATGCAAAGAATGGAGGCAAAAATGGATGGTGAAGTAACGATTCCATGGAAAGAGCCAAGAGTCAATAGTAGGATTGATTTCCTCAAGAAAATGGAAGTGATGTCAACTCCTAAAAACTTCATTGAAAATTTAGAAAAAACAGATTCTGAAGAAGGAGATGAAATTGATGACTATCAGAAAATAGAAAATTTCAGGAAGCAAGGAAATCTCTCTGGTGCATTCTTTTTAGCTAGACAATTAGCAGCTGTTGGAGAAGAAAAAGGGAAAATATTAGTTAAAGAAATCATGGAGGAAATGAATAATGGATAATGAAGAGCCTTGGGTAGTAGTTTGGGCTGTACCAAGAAACGAAATTGAAGTCCCATGCTGGTTGATGGTTAGACATATTGAGAGAGGTTGGGAATTACCCGGTGGGAAACAGCAGGAAGGCGAAGGGAATGATATCACCGCTCTTAGAGAACTATATGAAGAGACGGGGTTGTTAGGAATTGCTATTTCAGAAGACGAAAATATCATCGATGGAGGCGTAGTAGTTTTAGTCGAGGTTGATGAAGAACCCGAGCCTTATGGCTGGGATTCAAATGATGAAAATATTATCGAAGTAGGATGGTGTGTTGAAATTCCGGATGAGCTATACTGGGGGACTAACGAGATTGAGAAATTGATTAGTCATGATTGGAGCGCTTCAAGAACTTTCAAGTCTTGAATTTCGTTTATTCGACTGATTAAAATTTCTTTCCATTTTTCGACCCCTAAAATATTTGATGAATCAATAATTAAACCGATATCATTCCGATTCTCACCCGAAATATCTTGAGTTAAAATAGGGATTAATTCCTCTACTATCTCTATCACATCCTTTGGATTCGAAGGCACCCAAGTAGAACCTGCGGATTCTCTAGGAGCGGCATTTTTAATTCTGTTCTCCATATTAGGAGCTGTTTCTGAAACTTCTTCCAAGGCTAGATCTAACCATTCAAGAGAACAGACTAGGCTTTCAGATATCATATTGTTGTTTTTGAAATAATTACGTGCAGACCACAAATGCCTCATTGCAGGATCTAAATCATTCAATGTAACATAAATTCTTGCTGCCTCCAGTCGTGAAAGCCCAATGATATCTTCTGGGTGCCCGTATTGTTTGCTAATATCTGCATGTACCACCAATGCCATTATTGATTCACCTACATTTCTGTGCCAATTGGCTAAATTAAGCAATGCTAGACCATGGATTGGGGTGCCTGGGCATAGCGCATTCAATCTATCCACACACCATCTCAACTCAGTGCCTACGGAATTTTGATCAATCATACCTAATAGAGCACGCTCCATTCTTACTCGAGCTTCAATTAAATGATCTCTCTCAGTTGAAGATCTAGACCTGTCTAGAATTTCTTCCGAAAATACATCAATACTTTCTAAATCACCTTGTGAGATTTTCTTTTGGAGTATTAACATGTCGAGCTCCAAAGGCGTTGCTTCATCCAAAGACTCACTCAAAGAAAATCACCCTTCTATCACTCAATCGAACTAACTACTGAATCATATTGTACCCTTAGTTCATTCTCTCTCTCAACCATTCTAGCCAAATGTGACTCAAATGTTTCTTTGGAGGTTGATAATTCTTTGATTAATTCATCTCTATCTTCAACTTCTAACAATAAATTACCTACAGCTCTGTAAACTGGCCTATCTTCATCTTGTTTGGAAAGTGATTCAAGTGTAAGAGTAATTTCATTAATTTGGGTAGAAACTGTTTGAATTTGATTCCTTGCCAATTGTAATTCTTGAACTAAAACTTGAATTTCTTGATTGTTAAAATTATCCATTTAATCCTCTCCTGCGGCACTTAGGGCGTGCTCTGATGCTATCAACCCACGCATGAGGCTATTCCATCTGGCCCTCAAGTCAACGATACTTTTTGTCGACTCAGAAACAGTGATTGAATTTTCTTCACAGACAAAGTTACACTCAGTGACTAAACTTGCTGCTAATGCTTGCGCATCAATATGTGAAAATGTTATCTCAAATTGGGAAGATTCATTCTTCTTCATTAGATGATTCCTCGGCAAGTTTACGCTCATAATCGAGAGCTGCTTGTTGAGCAATAACAGTCATATCGGTTGCAGTGGCACCTTCCATACCTCTTCGAATAACTCTGTTATTGGCATCTGAAGCCCTAGTGAATGGTTCCCAAACACCACCTGTAAACTTGTGTCCACATTTTTTACATTCCCAAATTCCAGCAACTTGTCTGTTCACTTTAGCATATTGACATTTCGGGCAAGTATAGTTTCTTGATTTCTTGGCTAAAGCCGAACCAGCTCTTCGACGGACACTTACACCATACCGTGCTCCAAATCTCGCTGTTGCTCCAGATTTCTGCGTTCTTTTAGCCATTTTAATTGCCTCCTTCTAATGCATGAACCATATTTCTAAGTTCTTCACCCTTTTTCCGAGCCTCTTCCATCAGTTCAGCGAATTCAGCGGCCGTGAAGGCTCCCTTAAGACCCTTCTGTAATGAATGTACATGATTATTATCACCAAGGGTGATATGAATTCTTTCATCGCCACCGAGTTCTTCACGACCATTAGAATCATAGATAAATCTTCCACCAACTCTTTGATATGAACACATTATAGGGGTTTTTGATACGATTAGCGGTCTATCTTCACCTAATTCGAAGTTTTCTTGGGGTATGACGGCATTTCTTAAGGCAGTAATTCCTGCTAAAGCGAATGCATCAAAGAGGTTCCCATCATCAGATACAGCGAAAAGGTCCAGGATAACTTGCCACGCCTTTTCACCAGGAATTATACAAAGATCGGAAGTGTCAATACAACCGGATTCTCTTATTCCCCTGTCTACAACACGACTTAGTTCAATTGATTCAGCACTAGGAGGTCCAGCTTCATGCTGCCTACCAGAAACTGGTCTTACTTCAGCCATACACATCAATCCTCCTTCGTTTGGTCTGTCTGGATAAGGAGTCATAGTTTGGAATTTAACACCAGCCAGAACAATTGTGTCACCCATTCGTACTCTAGCAGAACCTTCAGCATTACCTAGAATACCGACTTCAATTTCTACATCTCTGCCTTCAAATTGTGCACGCCCATCCAATCTCTGATCATTATCTGCTAATTCTCTGAGATGACTTCTTAGCAATTGTGGAACTAATGGAATACTCATTGAGGATACCTCCCTGTTTTTAGTGCCTCGACACAATATTCATGAATCACCATTGCAGCATTCATATTATAGTCCCATGCTTCTTGAAATTCTTCAGGAGATAAATCACCATCCATCTGAAGAAATACTAATTCACCAGAATTAGGAAGAATACCCATGGGTAAATCTGCTTCTCCATAGTTGTCTTCTGCCTTATTTAAGTCGCAGACTACTACATCATTTATTTTTCCAGAAGCTACTGATACAACTAAATCAGTCATCGGAATACCTGCATGAGCAAGTGCCACAGACGCNGCAGTTAATCCAACGCATCTCGTACCTGCCTCAGCACAAATAATTTCAATCTCGACTCTAATCTTGGAACGAGGATATAATTCCAGCATTACAACGCTTTCCAATGCTTCCGCAGTAACCTTGCTAATTTCTCTGCTTCTTCGATTAAAACCAGGTCTGATTCTATCAGATGTAGAAAAAGGTGCCATATTATATCTGACATCTAAAACTGCTCTATCTTGCCTTTGAATTTTCCTTGGATGCGCCTCCATAGGACCATAAATTGCTGCGATTACCTCATTTGTACCCCAGCGCATTCGGCAAGAGCCATCAGCTACAGGAACTACACCTAACTCAATAGAAATCGGCCTTACGTCTCCTGCTTTTCTTCCATCATTTCGGATACCATTGGCATCAATCATTTGTACGTCTCCATATCCCATTATACTACACCTCCAGGTGCCATTGCTTTAGCTTCAGCAGATAGTGAACGGAGGCGATTTCGAACTTCTGAAGTCCCATTAAAATCTCCATCAATCCAGAGTCTTCCATTGTCACCAACGATTACTCTACATTCTGAATCCTCCTTGAGTTGTCTGAGTGCTTTGCCTTGTTTTCCAATTAATCGACCTAATAGATGAGGGTCAATATTTTCTATCGCACCCGAGCGAATTTTTCGTAATCCCATTCCTTTCATTGTAACTACACTAGAATGAGTTTCTTCTACCTCTTGGACTCTGCATAATATTGCTTCACCGATGTCAATAACACTTCTAGTGCCACCAAAATCTGCTTTCGATGGCCCGAGGCTCATAGGCAATATCGCATTAAATGGGGCGCCAATGTCTACAAACCAAATATTGTTTGTGCAACCTTCAATATATCCAATTACCAGGTCTCCTGGCCTAGGAACATATGCAGTTCTTCTTGGTTCAATAGAAATTGTATTTCCATTCACATTCATTCGTCCGTTTTTCGTAGCACGAATTCGACCATCTATGGCTATAACGCCATGGCCTAATTCATGACCCTCGATACTTCCAAGATCTTCACCTGGAGCAACGAGTCGGGTAACTCGTTGATTGTCTTGCGGCCCGGCCGCATTCTTCTTTACAGTCATGTTATCGAGCCGCGCGACCAACACTCCCTTCATAACCTTGATGTGACACTCTATGGAGCATGCTCAGTCTAGTTCTTTGACAGAAACCTCAGAAGACCTCTGGGCAACTTGGCTAATAAGTTCATTTTTCATCCCTCCAGGAACTTCAACTACACAGACCCAAGAGCCATCACTTAGCCATTCTTCTTTCTTGATTGACTCTCTTACAATTCGATGTACTCCGCCATAATCAGAACCTGGAACTTTGAATGCTAATCGCATCGTGATGAAAGATAATGGTATCACTGGTTTGAGTAATTTTATTGCATCTTGAACCTGTCTATCTACAGATAAGAAAGGATCGATTGAGAATCTAATTTCTTCTAAGGCCAATTCTATCCTAGTTTTTGGATGAGGTAACTTAGTCCTTGGATCNGTAGCAGTAGTTGCAATTTGATGAATNATTTTTATCCTCTTTTCTTCAATAATTTTCTTTCTTTGAGAAGTAGTTAACTGGATGGAACCCTCATCCAGTATTTTTTCAACACATTTAACAATTTCAGTTGTGCCAAAAACACTGATCAAAGATTCATTTGTTGGTCTATCTCCGGCTCTGGCATCATTCCAAATTTGATCAGTGGCTAACAGTTCATCTAATGGTACTGAGTCGTGATCTTTCTTCCACGAATCCACTAATTCAGGATCAACAAGAATTTCATATCTTGAACCACCTTTCTCAAGTCGAGCCAAAACCGCATCATCTAAACTGACCATGAAGCCTGAGATGGGAGGTTGAACTTAGAATTGTAGGTTTAGAAATCACAATCTGTCCAGTTGTTTCAATGTTGATTCTCTATCCAACTTCTCGTAACCATTAGAGTCAACTACTGCTATCTCAACTGTTTCTCTGTTAAGATCGTCTTCAAGAGATTCTCTTAATGCCTCTAAACCTAACTTAATTGCTGCATTTTTAGTCATATTCAATTTCCAGTGATTCTCGAAATGATCTATTACAGTGGATCTTCCACGACCAATAGCTCCAGCTTGATATGATTGGTAAGCTCCTGAAGGATCTGTTTCAAAAAGATGGATGCCTTCGTCATCTACACCAGCAATTAGTAAAGCTGTGCCAAATGGTCTCGCACCTCCATATTGGGTGAAAGATTGCATAAAATCACACATTTTCTTTACCAAAGTGGTGACAGCAATCGAGTCACCATAAGTCATTTTATTGACTTGACACTGCACTCTTGCTTTGTCTACCAACTGTCTAGCATCAGCAACTAAGCCAGAAGTGGTTATTCCAATATGGTCATCAATCTGATACATTTTTTCTATTGAATCCGTCAGAATTAATTTACTTGAAATACGCTTATCAACTATCAATATCACACCATCTTTGAATTTGAGGCCAACTGTTGTAGTCCCTCTTTTTACTGATTCTCGAGCATATTCTACCTGGTAAAGTCGACCATCTGGAGAAAATGTAGACACTCCATGATCATATCCGCGTCCGCTTGGCTGCATGTTTATCAGACTCCAACCAACGAAGGTGTCTTATGAATCTTGACAGTTAGAAGGCTGAATAATAGTGGCATTCATGCACAAGGACGTTTTCGGAGGTATGTGAAAGTCGCAGTCCTAGCATCCGGAGGTAAGGATTCAACTTATGCTTCATGGTGGGCATTAATGCAAGGATGGTCTATCGAAGCAATGATTACCGTCAAAATTGTTGGAGATGATTCGATGATGTTCCAGTTACAAAATACTGAAATTGCTCAATATCAGGCCAAATCTATCGGTGTGAAATGGATTAATGTAATTTCTCAGGGGGTTGAAGATAAAGAAATTGACGAACTTGAGGATACAATAAGGAATTTAAATCAAGATTTAGATGCTATTGTAGTTGGAGCACTAAGATCAGATTATCAAAAAACTAGAATTGAAAGAATGTGTGAAAGATTGGACCTTATTTCTTATTGTCCATTATGGCATCATGACTCACTTGAACACATGAATTCACTTATTGAACATGGATTCGATGTTCGAATAGTATCTGTTTCATGTGAAGGTTTGGATGAAAGTTGGCTCGGAGAAAAAATCTCTAAAGAAAGTCTTGAAAAACTAATTGATCTTTCTGAAAAATATAGATTTAATTTAGATGGCGAGGGTGGTGAATTTGAGACTATTACTCTTAATGCACCTCATTTCGAAAAAGCAATTGTTTGTGAAGGGGAAAAAATTTGGAATGGGAATCGAGGAGTTTGGAATATCACAAAAATCCAACTAACACCTTAGGGTTATAATCAAACATGGAAAGCAACTCGGGATAATGGGGAGCAACATGACGGTATCGCCATTGGACTACAGGTATGGAAGAGATGAGGCTAAATCAATTTGGTCCAGAGAAGGCCGACATGAGAGACAACTTGAGGTAGAAAGAGCACTTATTTGGGCTCATTGCCAACTTGGCAGAGTTAGTCCAGAAGATTACGAAAAGATAGAAGAAATTGCCAAACCTGAAATTGTAACTGCTGATAGAGTCGACGAAATTGAAAGAGAAACTAGACACGACATTATGGCTCTGACAAAGGCTATGGCTGAAGCGGCAGGAGAATCAGGGTGGTGTATTCACCTAGGTGCAACAAGTAACGACATTGTTGATTCAGCAGTAGCTTTACAGATTCGCGATAGTATTAATCTACAACAAATAACACTCAAAAAACTACTNACTACAATGTGTGATTTAGCAGAAAGAGAAAGAAATACAGTGATGCTTGGTAGAACTCACGGTCAAGCAGCTGTGCCTATTACTTTTGGACTGAAAGTAGCGGTTT
The DNA here is from genome assembly GCA_002686525.1 of Methanobacteriota archaeon. Classification (GTDB taxonomy): domain Archaea; phylum Thermoplasmatota; class Poseidoniia; order Poseidoniales; family Thalassarchaeaceae; genus MGIIb-O2. Next base: position 31,090 of record NZDA01000032.1, read on the forward strand.
GGGTTGATGAATTCAGAAGACACTTAGACAGACTCGACGAGTTGACACCAAGAGTAACTACTGGTAAGTTCCTAGGTGCTGTTGGCACTGGAGCCGCACAAGGAGAAAATGCGTTTGAATTACAAAATCTTATAATGCAAAATTTAGGACTTCAAACTCCAATTGCGACTACTCAGGTAGTTGGTCGTGATCGTTACATAGAATGGATATCGTGGATGGCAAATGTATCCACAAGTATCGAAAAAGCACTACAAGAAGTTAGAAACTTACAAAGAAGCGAAATTGCGGAAGTTGGAGAATATTTTGATGCGGAAAAACAAGTTGGTTCGTCGACTATGGCTCACAAAAAGAATCCGATTACTGCTGAAAATGCATGTGGATTGGCCAGAATTGTTAGATCTATGATTATACCATCATATGAAAACGCATTGCTTTGGCATGAAAGAGATCTGGCAAATTCATCTGCTGAGAGATTCACACTTTCTCATTCAATGATTTTATTGGATGATATAATTGTTAAATGNGATAAGGTTCTATCAAAATTAGGTGTTGATTCAGAGAGAATGTTATACAATATCAAAGCGCAAAAAGGATTGGTTATGGCTGAAAAATTAATGATTGCGTTAGTTGATAATGGTATGCCTAGAGACGAAGCACATGAAGTTCTTCGGACTGCATCTATGAATGCTATTAATTCCGGAGACGAACTGGAAGATATCTGTGCTATGTCTGATTCCATATCTAAAATTTTCACTAGACAGGAATTGTCAGACTTNTTCAAACCAGAGAGTCANTTAGGATTCAGTGGAGAAATTGTAGATATGGCTGTAGANANGGCTAGAAATAGAATTTAATTTTTTAAAAAATATGAGTATAACATAGTAATACTCATGCACCTTCGACATCAGGAGTAGACTATGATTGACTTGGGTTTGGAACCTACTCATATTTCCGTAGAACCTGGTTCAAAATCAGATTCAATTGTATTAACAATTATTTTAGAAGCCTTGAAAGACGGTGGCAAAGTTATCTGGATGACAAGAGAACTGCCCGACCAAAGAAGAATCATAGACATTTTAGGGAATCTAAATGATACTAAGTTAGCTAATCTAATTGTATTAGAATTTAAAGAAAATCTATCTGGGAAATTAGAGGAAATTAAATCGATACTTGATTCAAAAAATAAGGAAGATTTACTGATAATAGAAAATTGGTGTGAAAAATACGGCAGAGCGAAATCAAAGGAAATAAATTTAATGAAAGAATTAGAACAATATTTCAATAAATTTAGAATTGTTATAACCTCTTATTCGTATGAAGATGCATCTGGAATGAATAAAGATAATCAAAAATTTATATCAAGAGGAGGGAGAATTATTCAAGATTTATTTAGAATAATTTGGATAACGAAAATAGACGGATTAAATCAAAAAATATTGATTAGAGATGGTGAAAATGAATTTATTGCAGAATCCACAAAGACTGGATATAAATTTATCAATTAATCTTTTGAATTAATTTTTCTAGTTCTTTAATCGCGTCTTCACTAGGTTCAGATAATTTTTCAGGTTCTCTTGCAATTCCAGAATATTGTTGCTGTGAATTAGATAATTTCTTATCATTCCCTAATTTGATTACTATAATATAGTAAGATATCAATAATGCAATTAATATCAAAATAATACCTAAAATATGATCTATACTCATTTCTTCACCTTACAGAATAGATAACGTGGGCTCACCCAAGGAGAGTGGTCTAGATAGATGTCGGCGTTGAGATGGTGATGGTTCTACCCAACCATTGGTGAGTTCTAATTTAGATAAACTGATATCCTCAGACAACCAATATCTATCAATTATTTTCAGACAAAAATCACATTTTAAGGGCTGATTTAATCCGGTACTTCTCATTGTCTTATTATTACAACAAGTAGGTCTACCAATTACCCTCGGAACTGAGGATTCTATCCTCAGTCTTTCTAAATGTATACTACCATCTGGGGATTCAAGTCCTATCCAGTTAATTCGATCTCCTGGAATTAATCTTCTTAGTAAGCGATTGACATCTCCACCTTCCTTGAATGCTACCAAAGTTTTACTCTCTCCGCTTAACATTACTTGTATTGTAGAATGGCCACCTTTTGTTTCAATTGGTCTAGTTAGAACTGTTGATGTGAAAAATCCATTTACATGATCATCGCTCAACTGATTTGTGCGATGAATTGCAAATCTTTGACACTTTTCAACTTCTGAATTTGATTGCAACCATTCATGTGCGGAAAGAACTGAATCAGGACTAGCCCCTCTAATACCATATAGGACAGGGCAAGGAGTTCTAGGGGCAATCAGTCCTTTTTCTTTTGTCGGATCACGATTAACATATGTTTCAGGGTGCTCTGATTCCATTTCTCTAATAACGGAAGAAGTGATTTTTCTTTTCTTCCCAATGTTTTGAGGATATCTCCAAGAAATCAATTCCCATGTAGAATTAGAGTTGGGTTTCCAAGCCATAGCAGAAGATGCTCCAATGAGACCCCAATCTGAATTTAAGGTCATTTTATTGACACCAGATAGTTTGTTAATTCTATCAGAAATCTCAACTTTTTCACGTACTGCCTCCCAATACATTTCTTCATCCAGTTCTTCAAAAGAATAAATTAATGCAGGAGATGTGAGAGAATAAATTTCACCTTCAGAATTCAAAGTATCCTCTAATTCATTGAAAAATGAAGATATGGCAATCTCGAATTCTGGTAATGAATCTGTTGAACATTCGATAATACATGAAAGAGCTCCATTACCACGAGTACGTCTTTCGGCAAATGGCCATAATCTTACTAATCGTCTCTCTATAATCTGAAAATCATTTAGATGAGAAATGGATTTTAGTAAATCATCAAATGTTGAAGTTGTACAACCAGAATCCGGAGTATCAGTATCATCTAACCCAATCCAAATTCGGGTTCGATCGAGAGTTGCCAAAATCAATCACCTAAAATCTCAGAAATTACTCCAGAAATACCAATTTCAGGATCACATCTTATTCCTTTCACCCCAAAATTATATGCAGCATGCATATCGACTTCTCTATCACCGACCATAATTGACGTTGATTCATCTGACTTAATATATTCATTATCAAACTTCAAATTGATTTCAAGATTATTTTCAGATGCAGAGATAATTTGTCTACCAGCTTCCAACATACCTGGATTTGGTTTTCTTGCCCAAGCACCTTCCCATGGAGCATAGGGGCTATACAAAATAAGATCCAAATGAGCATTAGGATTCTGAGAAATTAGAGATTCTCTTAGTTTTTTATGGATATCATGAAGATTTTCATGCGACCATAAGCCTCTTCCAATCGGTGATTGATTAGTTACAACACAAATCCGAAATCCGGATTCTCTGAGCGCAGCTACGCTGTTAGCTACATCTGGTAGCAATACTAGTTCATCTGGAGAATTGATGTAATTTTCTGAACCAATATTCAACACGCCATCTCTATCAAGATAGGCAATTCTTCCATTCCAAGGCGTTTTTGGTAAAGGTAACAACTCTAGCGGTGAATCAAGTTCAAAACCGTCTCTATGAGGTAAAAGCATAAATTCACAAACCATGATGAGACTTAATTGCTTCTTTGACAATGTGATTAATTATCAACTGAATATCTTCAATTCGTTCCATTGACTGAGTTGGGGCTATAACTGCGACATCAACAATATCAGCAACCATGCCGCCAGACTGACCATTGTAGTCTCCAGTAATTGCTGCAGTTCTACAACCATTTTCTTTAGCATAATTGATTCCATTAATCACATTCGGGGAGTTTCCAGATCCGGTGTATGCAACTACTAAATCACCATCTCTAACAAAAGTAGATAGTTGACCTACGAAAACATTGGAATATTCTGTATCATTAGACCAAGCGGTAAATGAAGAAATATTGTCACTATGAGAAATGGTTCTCAATTTGAGTTCTTTAGACCAATCTCCTGCACTATGAGATGGGGTTGCTGCGCTACCACCGTTTCCAATGAAATGAACACTACCACCTTCATTTCGAGTTTTTTCAACTATCTCCCAAAATGCCTCCAAAGAAGACATCGGGATATTGTCAAGAGCATGTTTTAAATCACTAATATAAGAGTCTGCAAAGTCAGAAAAATCGAATCCCAATGTAAAACCCCGAGTGTACGGATGAGGGCATCCTATTTACGAGTTGAGCGTAGTAGGGATAGCAATGGAAGAGCCAATCGGACAGCTTGTCTTTGGTTTTGGAGACGCTATTGGAGTCAATTCAATGGCTCTAGAATTGGCTATAATTATGATTGGAGCATTCTTTTTAGGCTTAGGATTTCACTGGAAGAATAGTTCAAAATCGCATTACTACGCGGCATTAGGTTGGGTTCTTATGGGATTGTATTTTTATCTACAGTCTGAACATTATGTCGAAATATCAGATCCAGTTTTGGTGTTGATGACAGCTTGTGCTCTTCCTGGAAGTATTGCTTTGGCAGTCTGGGAAATAAAAAATGAAAATACACCTGATGCCTTACAATGGTTGAGAGGTTGTTTTACTTGGGCTGTGGTGCCATATTTTGTCATTTTTAGTGTTCCATATCTGAATATGGCTTTAATTCAATTAACCGCTGAAAGTACAGAATTGATGCTTGAATTTTGTGGACTAGGGAATTACCATATTGGAGAAATGATGGTTGCCAGAGATGGTTCTCCAGATATACCTGTATCTGAATGGGATGGAAATAAATGGATATTAACCGAACCACTTGGTGAGGAAGGTTTCTATGTACAATTTTTTGACTCTGACGGAATAGTAATTGTTCAGTTCATTATGGCTTGTTCAGGGCTACAATCCATGATAATATTTGTAGGTGCTATAGGTGCTTTAAGCTCGGTTTCATGGAAAAGAAGAGCTAGAGGACTTTTAATTGCTCTGCCTACTATTTACGTATTGAATATGTTTAGAAATGCTGGTATTGTTTGGTTGACAGAGAGCTATCCTAATTGGTCATTGTTGGGTATTGAGATGTTTGACTTTACCCATAGTTATGCTGCTAAAGCCATTTCATTATTTGCAATGTTCTTAATGGCTATCGCTCTGTTCGATTTGTTACCAGAACTCCACAAACATATAATGAAGATCTTGAATCCAATTTTTGATGCTCTAGATAAAATCACAGGGAGAAAAAAATCATCTAGTTCGTAATTGTTCGTATAGTTTCCCTGTCAAAGGCATGTCATGTTCCCATGCGAACTCTTTCATTACTCGTAACGCCTCTTTCTCTAAATCAGAATCACCGACAAAGTCTGTGACTTCAATGGAACCATCCTTAGTGTTAGCTTTGAAGGCAGCAATTGGCTCTTCTTTATGGAATACCATATAGGCAGACCCAAAACCAAATCTTTCTCTCAAAAGACTTCCAAAATAATGAATTAGAGGATCAGATGGTGGAACCACTAAGTCTCTAGTTTTTCTTATGCCATCCAATCCTTCCAAAATATCTTGTCTCCCCCAACAAATATCTTGTAAGTCATCAACTAAGAATCCCTTAATTAACGTACCATCTGATTCGAAATCATGCATTACATCACTAATCTCTTCAGCAGAAAAGGCAGAACCTGCTAGTCTCTCAACTTGTTTCAAAGAAATTACTGGGTATTCACTGACTAAATCTCTTAGATAATTTGATTTCACATCCCATAAATCACTATCAGACATTGGCTCAACTGTTTTGAAACCTCCTCTGTAATCTTGTATTAGGTGCCCACTTCTTACTAATGGAGATATTAATTTCCTAAATTCTGCTCTTTTCATTGCATGTCTCTCCATGAAAATTACTGGATCATGATGTTCTCTAAAGAATTGTAGAATATCTTCGTCTTCTTCATTTGATTGTATATTACGTATTGTCAATAGTCTTTCAAAATGTTTCTTCCTACCCCAAACTAGATGTCCTCGTAAATTAGTACCTTGAGACAATTGATGAGCAGCTGCCATTGCTTTCAAATTGACTCTGAACATTTCACAGCGACCTCTTAATGCGAAATCATCTCTTAACTCTTCCATTGTCTCTAAAGCAAGTGTCTCATTTTCATGTCTTGAATTTTGGTGCATTCTATGATGATAGAATAGCATTCTATTAACTTCCTGTCTTGACCTTGGTTCTACGACTCCTCCACGAATATATCTCTCACCGTCTCCCATTGAGATAAATCCTAGATCTGCAAGAATATTCTGAATATTCTCATCACAATCATGGACAGGTATTGAATTGAATGCATGCAGTACTGATACGTCGACTAACCTATCCCGATAATTTTCTAGTAACTCATCAAATGTTTCTTTAAATTCATCTAAGTACGAATGTGGAATATTGATATCTTTTATTTCTAGATAGTCATTAACAACAAACATCAAAATTCTACCAATTGGGTCTACACCTTTGAATACTGGATGATACCATCCTTGCTTGAGAATTAATCTGACTTCTTGGATAAATCGGCTACAAAAAGGATCTGATTGAGAGAGAATCCTCATTTTACGGTCTTCAATGATTGGTTGAAGTAATAATTCGGCATCCTCTTGTGATGCATAATAGTCAGTTGGATCTGGTTGTAGAGCAACAATTCTCCTAATCTGCTTAGAATCATCTAATTCTCTCAATACTTCTGCCAATTCTTCAACTGGTCTACTGACATAAAATCTCAAAGTGTGAAGTCGTACAGGACCTATTGCCTCAATTAGTTGCTTAACCGAAGTCGCAAAATCTAATGGCTCCACAACATCATGAATTTTATGGAATACTGCTAACGAACGTTTTCTATTTGGTAATACCAAATATTGTTTAGCCACTAATAATTGACGTTCCAAATTATTCAATGCACTTTTCAGACTTCTCTGAATATGAGCATTCTCTTTCCCTTTTGGATACCCATCGAATAACTCAGCACGCGATAATCCACCCGGAGTTATTTTATCCAATAGTTCCTGTTCTAGAGCACCTATCCATGGTTCGCCTCTTAAACCTAAGAACATAGGAATTTGGTCTTTAGATGTATATCCAACTCTATTGTGTAATAATCGACCATTGTAAATATCTGAATCATGTTTGATATCTTTCCAATCTCTGAATCGATAATTCTTGACACGATGTAATAATTCATCTCTACGTTGTACAAGTGTGAGACTTCTAATCGCATCAGAAGGTTCGTCATATTCCTTGAAAGATTTAGCTAGAAGATGATTTTGCAGTGTTCGATAATCAACAACTTCAACACTACCACCTGTAATTCTATATTCATCAACGCGGAGAATGTATTCACCCTCATCTGTTTGTGTAAAGAACCCTATTGAAACTAGATTTTTCATCTCTAATTCTTGTAAAACGGCTTCAACTTGAGCTTTAGGGAATGGTAATCTAGAACTCAAGCTATCAGAAACTTGGGGCCCTTCAGAACCTAGCATATCAAGTAATTTCATCCTCAAACAATCTTGAGGATCAGATAAACTCATTTTCTTCAACTCTGTTGGTTCGAAATCACTATCATAACCTACTCCAACCTCGTAAGTCAGACCACCAGTATATAGCTCTCTGATGTCATTAGTTTCAGATCCACCTGCAACTGCTAAACAGCCAAGAGTACCGTGCACATCAGCCATTCTCATTGAGAACCATTTGTCATCAATTTGCTCATGTCCTGTTCCATGAACTCTAGTGATTAAGCCTCTTTCTGCCAACTCTCTGACCCACTCTTTAACTACTTCAATATCTATATTTTTCAGTTTATGCTCATAAAGTGGATTAGATAATTCCCTATTTAATCCACCACCCATATCCATTAATCTCAGAAGACCATTCGCATTGGTAGGTTCAGATATCTTTGACATATAGTATTCTGAAATTTTAGATTTATCTAGATCAGTAGCCAGTGAACGTGCTCCTAATAAACGTCTTAGAATCTCTGGATCTACATCTTTAATCAAATAAGCTCTTGTCCTCAATGAAAGAAGATCTTCGAATGAAGACATAAATAGTGTCATTCCTAATGGAGACGGCATTTTCACCCTTCTATGTACTATTCTAACATCTTCACTATCCATTCTATTGATAAAAATTTCAAGTTGCTCCATATCCAAATCAGCGTGAAGAATTTCATTCATTGTTTCACGAATTAAAACTGAATCATCCATTTGTCTATGCTTTTGCATAATTTGTTCTGCTCTTTGTTGGAATTGTTTAGGGCTGACTTCTTCCGCACCAATTCTTCGAGGATTGAGCATGCTTCTGCTTGAAACTTCTCTGAATCTCTTTGCGAATAGTTGGGATTCCATCATGTGTTTTTGCAATACATCTTTGCTGTTTCCTTGTTTGAATATTTCTGGAATCAATGAGATCTCGACCTCATGACTCAATTTTATCATAAATCCATTCTCATCGAAAGAAAGTTCATGGACGATGATATTGTCATTAGTTGCTATTCCAGCAAAAAGATGACCTAGTGCTAGATTGAATGCTCTACCACGACAGGTTGTAACGATGTATGTCGGGAGAGGGGCTTCGACTTGTTCTACTAAAATTAAATCGTTACTTGGGACTTGGAAAGTTGTAGCAACATGTTCTTGGAAAAATCCGGAAACAGCATGAGCAACAGGTCGATTTAAGCCCAAAATATCTGTAAAAATTGTCATTGGATCTTTTTCTAGACGTGCATATGTTGCAACTTCTTCGAGTAACTCCAAGACTTCTTGGCTTAATTCATGAGTTCTACTATTCGCTTCTCCTGTCCAAGAAGGTATAGTTGGCCTGTAACCAGTTGCTGGGCTAACATTTACTCTAGTTCCTCTAATGCTACTAACTCTATATGTTGAGCCACCTAAAAGGAATACATCACCATTCCTAAGGCTAGAAACGAAACTAGATGATAATTGACCGACCATTGTCCCATCAGATGTGAATACAAGATAATTATTGTTCGGGGCAATAGTACCAATATTGGTGTAATATATCATCTGAGCAAAACCACGCTTCCCAAATCTATTATCTTCCCAATCTATCCAAACTCTTCTTTCATCTTCTAGAAGATCTAGTACCTCGATATAATCGTCATAAGGTAAATTCCTGTAAGGCCACGATGCTGATGCCAATTCATATGCATCATCAATATCCCACTCTTTGATTATGGATAAACCAATTAGGAATTGAGCTAATACATCAAGACAATTCTCAGGGAATTTCAGTATATCCATCGAACCTCTCAATATTCCAGTTTGTAATGCTACCAATTCCAATAAATCATGAGGAGAAATCGGTAAAAATCTCGCACGAGGTAGCCCTCCAACTTGGTGGCCTGCTCTACCAATTCTTTGTAATGCAGTAGCAATACTTCCAGGAGAACCTACTTGAATTACCAGATCCACAGATCCAATATCAATACCCATTTCTAAGCTACTTGAAGAAACTACGCACCTAAGATAGCCATTCTTTAGACGTTGTTCAACATCCAGTCTGATTGCCTTATCCATAGAACCATGATGACCTTCAACACCCAATAATCCTGCAATCTTCAATTTCTGAACTACTGTTTCAGTCATATTCCTAGTATTCACGAAAACTAAAGTTGTAGTATGTGCCTCAACTAACTCTTTGATTCGATCAACATTATGATCGAGGATTTCTTTTACCGGAGTCGTGGCAAATCTCGCAGTTGGTAATATTATATCTAGATCTAAATCTCTTGAACCAGAAATTTTTGCAATCGAAACCTTTTGAGGATCTTTCTCACTGTTTCTACTATCAGAGGCTACAAGATACTCAGCAACTGCCTCTAAAGGTTCCATTGTTGCACTAATACCAATTCTTTGNACATCAGATTCAATCACTGAATCCATCAATGCCAAACTCAATGAAAGGTGTGTCCCTCTTTTAGTTGGTACTAATGAGTGCATTTCATCTATAATCATCCATTTCATATCATTTAAAATCGGGCGAAACCTTTTACTTGCTAATGCCAAACCTAATGACTCTGGAGTAGTTATCAAAATATGAGGTGGTTTTTTTAACATTTTTTCCCTTTCTTTTTGTGGAGTATCTCCGGTTCTAAGTCCAACAGTAATATCTTTGGCTCTGGAAGGAAGATAACTTTCTTTGATTTCTGTCAATGGACCGATTAAATTTTTCTGGATATCATTTGCAAGTGCCTTAATTGGAGATATATACATACACTGTACAGAGTTTTCCAAACTACCGTCTAATGAACGACTTACTAAATCATTGATTACAGATAAAAATGCTGTCAGTGTCTTACCAGAACCTGTAGGTGAACATAGTAGTAAATGTTCACCTTCCATAATTTTTGGTATNGCTACCTTCTGAGGATGAGTAAAATCAGGAAATTTATCTTTAAACCAATTACGAACTGGAGGACATAACTTTTCAAGGAGTTCTTCCGACTCCATCATGTCTTGTACATAATCAATTTCTGGCATTAAATATACACCGCGACCCGAAGCGTATCGACTGAGTACTTATAATGTTGGATTGAATCATTAATATACTTCACAGAAAAATAAAATTCTGAAAATCTCTAAAAACATAAAATAAACTATTTTTATATCATTATAACAAGGATGGCTTGAAAGGTAAACACTCATTCAAAGGTTCGTAATATGTCAGATGAGAAGCGTATTGAGAGGCTCTCAGCAATGCTGAAGAGAAGAGGTATTATACTTCCTGCTTTCGAAATTTACGGAGGTGTTTCCGGATTAATCGATTACGGACCTGTTGGAGCATCTATCAGAAGAAGAGTAATTCAAAACTGGATAGAACACTGGACAATTAATGGTGATATTGTAGAGATTGATTCTCCAACAATTACACCAGAGAATGTGTTAATTGCAAGCGGCCATGTAGGTGAATTCAATGACCTGATGACACAATGTGAGAATTGTTCAAGCGCATTCCGTGCAGACCAATTAGCTGAGGATTATCATCCGAATCCAGATATGCTAGACTCAAAAGAAATCGATGCTATATTAGAATCAAATAATATCACTTGTCCTAATTGCAATGAATCAAAATGGACTTCCTCAAAGCCAATGAATTTAATGTTTGCTACAAAAATTGGGGCTATGAAATCAAGTAGGCAAGCATACATGAGACCTGAAACAGCTCAAGGAATGTTCATGCTCTATCCCTCATTGTACCGACATTTTAGACAGAAACTACCATTTGGAGCCATTCAAACTGGGAAAGGATATAGGAACGAAATAAGCCCTAGACAGGGAATGATTAGGTTGAGGGAATTTAATATGGCTGAATTAGAGTATTTTATCGACCCTGAGAATCCACCAAATGTTGATCTATCCAGTAATAATTCAGAAATTACACTAATTCCCGATCCATTCGGGGGTGAACATAAAGAAATAAAAATCACATTCCAAGAAGCTATTAAGAGGAATATAATCAAAGACAGTACTGTAGGTTATTTCCTATCAAGAACATGGGATTTCTTAGTTGGAGTAGGAATTAANTCTTCAAAAATAAGATTCAGACAGCATGAAGGGAATGAAATGGCTCATTATGCGGAAGACTGCTGGGATTGTGAAATTCTAGGTGAGCATGGATGGATTGAGTGTGTAGGAATCGCTAACAGAACATGCCATGATTTATTGTCTCATGAGAATTATTCGAAATCTAATTCACTTCGTGCCTGGAGAGAATTTGAAGAAGTTAGAGTAGAAAGAAAAGAAGTGTTATCTCCAAAAACCTCAATTCTGGGGCCAATATTTAGAGACAGAGCAGGTTTCGTTTTATCCGCTTTGGAAAACTTAGATCAATTACCCAATGATTTGCCCTTTAATCTAGAGCTTAATGATGGCTCGACAGTGGAAATCACCAGTGAGATGGTTGAGCGTAAAATCATTGAAAATAGTGTTGCAGGAGAATGGTTCACACCTCATGTAATCGAGCCCGCATTTGGAATTGATAGGATAATTTGGCATATTCTAGATCATGCGTATGAAGAAACTGAAAAAGAAGGAGAAGAATATAATCTTCTCANATTAAATGAATCAGTAGCACCAGCAGATGTGATAGTTTTACCTTTGTTTGAAAAAGATGGAATGGGGGAAATTGCCAGAGAATTAAACTCGAGAATCAATAGTATGAAAGGNGTAAAATCTCTATTAGATTCTAGTAAATCAATTGGTAGAAGATATGCCAGAGCAGATGAAATTGGAGTCCCCTGGGCTGTGACCATTGACCACCAAACTATTGAAGACAATACAGTAACTGTAAGGAGAAGAGATGATCAAAAACAAATTAGAACCAGCATTGATGGATTGCTATCATTGATTATTTCTAATAATGTTTCAACATTATTCTGAATAATCTTCAATAGGCGCCAACTTAAGCGAGACTCGTGACAGAGAAGTTGGTTGAAGATTGGACCGAGAGGTATCGACCAAATTCAATAGAACAAATGGAAGGTAATGAGTCTCAATTAAGAAAAATTAGACATTGGTTGGAACNGTGGGACTCTCCAAATCCGCCCGAAAAGAAAGGAATTTTATTGTCAGGACCTCCGGGTGTTGGTAAAACAACTCTAGCTAAAGCAATCGGAAACGAGAAAGGATGGACCGTGATAGAATTAAACGCATCTGAAGAAAGAAATGCAGCAGCGATTAGAAAAGCTGCTACNAGGGGCTCTCAACATATCTCGTTAGATCAATTTTCAGCCAATAGTACTGCAAATGGAAAAACTCTAATTTTATTGGACGAAGTTGATCATCTTAGCGGAAGTTTTGCTAAATTGAATGATGAGTCAATAGACAAAAGAATAACNGGAGACGAAGAAAAATTGAAAGGAGATTCTGGTGGAAAGGCAGAATTAATCAATCTTCTAAACAAGACTAAACAACCGATTATAATGACATGTAATGAACCAATGAAACTTTGGGGAAGCGGGAGAAATTGGAANTTAAATCAAAATCGTGTATTAAAGCTAGCAGAACAAATTATNTTCAAAAGAGTAGAGAAAATGCATATGAGAAAAATATCAAGGAGAGTTTTGGATTCAGAAGGTTATTCTATTGATCCAGAAGCACTCGAGGCTCTAATTAGTGGTAACCCTGGCGATTTAAGAGCATTAGTTAGAGATTTACAAGCGGTTTCAGTAATCTCAGGCGAGCACATAGATATCGCAGCCGTCAAGGACTTATCTTCAGTAGCAATTAGAGATTCACAAATTGATGTCTTCAAGGCATTACAAGCAGTTTACAAAAGTAAATCTGGTAAAGAGGCTGGTAAAATCCTACTTAACTCAGACAAAGATCCTGATCAAATGATTTCATGGTTTACTTGGAATAATCAAAGTGTATTCGATAACAGAACTCTAGAAGAATTAAGCACAGCAATGGTTAGCGCAGATAGAGCATTAGCTACGAAGTTCAAGAATAGAGCTTACAGATCATGGTACTGGGGTTCTGTACTATCTGCACAAGCAGCTGTTGCAATGAAGCCGATTGACTCCGCAAGAGATCCATTCATCACATATCCAAANTTTNTAAGAAGAGGAGGGTCAGGCGTTAGAGGTTCGATAATTGATAANCTAAGTAAGCAACTNGATACAAGTAAAGCATCGATTAGAGAAGAATTATGGCCTAAACTNTTAGCAGTNCANGANCCTGAAATTGGAGGAGAACCTTTAGATTTGACCNTNTCAAANAAACTTGGTTTGACAGTTGAAGACCATCTTTCTCTNTATGGAATAACCAANTCTAAACCTATCGCGAAAAAAATTATCGNAGCATTTGAAGAAGATATTGAAGAAAATGATTACCAAGTTAATGAGGAAATAATATTTCAATCTGAAGAAAAAGTCACAGAAGAGATTAACGAACCCACAGGGACTCAATTCACCCTAGACTCGTTTTAATTAATGAGCATCTGACCAAGTTTTTGGATGTAATAGAACGAGTACCGTAAGTAGCTCTANACGTCCGAACCACATTAGAATAGAGGTCCAGAATAGNGTCACTTCACCCATATTAGACCATGTTGCAGTAGGCCCATATGAACCCAAAGCAGGACCGGTATTCCCTAGAGATGANACCACAACTGAAAGAACGTCGTCCAAACTCCAACTTGGTTCTAAGAATGATATGAATAACATTGAAGACATTGCTAAAACTAACCATGCGCTAATCATACCCAACACGATAAACACTTGTTCTTCATCGATGACCTCTTCATTTACTCTCATTGCAATTACTTTCTTTGGTTGAATAATTCGTAGTACTTCTCTCTTTGCTAATTCAAACGCTACACGTATTCGNAGTACTTTCAGACCTCCTCCTGTCGAACCTGCCGAAGCTCCTATTATCATTAANAGAAGTAAAACGAATTGACTGAATACNGGCCAAGTCGAGAANTCAGTTGATGAATATCCTGTACTAGAAATAGAAATGGCCTGAAACGCAGTGTGNCTCAAGGTTTCTAATAAACCAAATCCACTGTTATCTGTGCGGAGAAGATTTAACGCCATAGCAATCCATGCAACGAAAATAATCAATAAATATACTCGCAATTCTTCATCTTTGAAAGCCTCTTTAGTTCTACCTGCAAGAATCAAATGATAAAGGCTATAATTAATACATGTTAATACCATAAATACCATTATGATAGATTCAATTAACGCAGAATCAAACGCTGTTATTCCAGCATCGGTGGTTCCAAAGCCCCCGGATGCCAAAGTTGTCATCGAATAATTAACTGAATCGAAAAATGACATGTTACCAACATAATACAACAATCCTAATTCTAGCAGTGTTAGAATACTGTATATCATCCACAATCTTCTAGCAGTGAATTGTAAATTCGGACCCAGTCTAGATAATGAAGGGCCAGTTAATTCGGCTCTAGCTAAATTCATACCACCGCCTAAAATACTCGAAAATATCATCAATCCAAGCATGATAACTCCTATTCCTCCAAGCCATTGTGTCAACGATCTCCATAGGATAATACTTTTTGGTTGCTCAGCAATACAGTCTAAATCTTGATCCACTAAGTTTTCTAATGCATTTATACAAACAGGACTCACTGAAGAATCAATTACAGTTGCCCCAGTTGTAGTGAATCCAGACATTGACTCAAACCATGAATATAGAAGTCCTCGAAGAATTTCTATGTAACTAACATCTCCAAAATGATAAGGGCCATAAAAAGTACCTCCTAACCAGAATGGCATAGAACCTAGAAGAATGACTGGAATCCACCCTAATGCAACAGATGCAAATGCCTCTCTATCTCTGACTCTTTGATGACTAGTATTTCTCTTTGAACGAATTATGAACCATTGGCTGACTACAATTGCAATTATAATTGGTATTAAATATGTTTTAATGGCGTATTCCTGACCTTCTGTGTAAAAACTGAATAAACCAACCAGAGAGAGTGGGAAACACACTACTCTAATCGTCCAACCAAGTACTAATCCGATTACATCCCAACGCATTATTAGTTCTCCAAAGACCTCTCAACTCGTTTAATATCTGATTTTTCTAAGAAAATATAGATCTTATCAGACATTTCAAGGTCATCTACATGACTTGGTATCAGAACTTCGACTTTACCATCTTCATTTAACCTCTCAACCATTACAATTCTGCATCCAATCTTATTTTCAGCATAAGAGATACTTCTTCCAACTAAATTATTCTCAGAACTTAACGTTGCAGACATAGAAATTAATTCAGGAATAGTTGGAATTGACTGATAGGCTCCTGGGACATTCATATGGATTGACTTTAGTATGGATGTTACCGTAACCAGACGCCTACTTATTGGACGAGTTAAACCAATTCTTTGTACTGCCTCTACCAATGCCCTATCATTCAGTAGTAGCCCTGTTCTTGAAACACCCTTATCTTTGGCACGCATTGAGATAGCTATGTTTAGATTATCATCATCTAATGCAGCTATGGAAATATCTTGTTGATCGATACCTAATTCTCTAAGTAAATCTTCATCTTGAGGGTCTCCATGTATTACATCCANTCTTTTGTTTATCCCAATCTGAGAACCTACTAATTCATTGGCAAGATCTANATCTGGCTCAATNACTACTACCTCAGAACCTATCTCAAGATAATGCTGTGANAGTTTATTTCCAAACTGTGTTGCTCCAAANATTGCNACTTGAGGTTTCTCTGGAAGTTCTGGATCTACACGACCTATNGCCTTGGTAATTTGNCCAAATTGAGATGTTGANCGTGATACAAATACTAGAGTATCATTTTCCTTAATTNTTTCTTCACCCGTTGATAATTTACCNCCNTCNTCACCNGAAGAAATAGCATANATNGCNGGTAAATCGACAAAAANATTTCCAGCCTCACCTGTTTTNACACCAATTAAAGTTGAGTTGGATGTTACTTCTACAGACGATATCCATGAATTATCTCCAAATGCAAGTATCTCATCGATTGAAGGGGCAAGTAAACCAGCAGCTAACTGATCAACTATTTCGTCAGAAGCGCAGACAATATGGTCTGCACGGGTCCATCTTTCCAATGGGCCNGCTCCTTTGTTAAGATTCATTAAATCCGGATTACTGATTACCGCGATTGCAGTCAATCCTGATGCATTTCTATCGCCTACTTGTTCACTGTAAACNCTCTTTGCAAAGGCACATGANAGNAGGTTAATCTCATCATTATTTGTAGCCATTACNATGATTTCCGCATCATTNATACCCGCCCTAAGTANAGAATCGCGTGATAGAACGGAACCNGTNACCAACAANCAATCTAATGACTGTGATTCATTTATNGCACTTGGGTCAGGATCAATTAG
This sequence comes from Methanobacteriota archaeon, assembly GCA_002686525.1. Classification (GTDB taxonomy): domain Archaea; phylum Thermoplasmatota; class Poseidoniia; order Poseidoniales; family Thalassarchaeaceae; genus MGIIb-O2. Next base: position 47,970 of record NZDA01000032.1, read on the forward strand.
CGCGACNCTCCTTTTTTCTTCTCTCAGAGCCTCTGCAACACCTCTGCCGACCTCACCGGCACCAGCAATAATTACTCTCATTACCTATCTTGCCTCAGTAGAACAGATATAATCATACTTATTAGACCATTCTAAATATATTCATTAATCAATATTTTACAAATATTCGATTAAANTATTCTTCACTTTCAATATCTGAAAAATTNAATGTTTCATNGATTTTTTCTCCACGAATTCTATTTTCTGCTGCGAGTCTGATTTTACCATCTTGTCTGATAGTTCTACGGAAGGCTTGGAAGGCTGCTGGAGTCATACCAGCGGGTAGCCATTTTGTTTGAGCAGTTGGCCAATAATAGAATATCAAGGTAGCAAAAAATATTATCAGTAATGGTTGCCATAATGTAGCTATCAAACCAAGTATTANAATTCCTCTAGAAAAGGTACTNATNTAGAANGTNTTGAAACGCTTNGAGTTCAATACACCTACACCTTGGTAAGTAGATATCAAAGCATTTCCAAGNCATGCAATAACTGCAATTGAAAGCCCAATTANTATTGAAATAATNTCAAAACCAGANAAATCTGAGCCCAANNGAGGNTCNAATAATCTNACAATTAGGACAGAAGTAAACATGGCACCCATTCCGAGCCCCAATGTCCAACCATAGGGAGTAGATGCTCTNAANGTAACNACCTTGGGTCTACCGAGGAGGAACATGACCAAGGCNGATTCAGAGGCACCTATCAGTAAAGAGATAATAAACGCATGAATAATATTTAATCTAGATTCAAGTACAGCAAACTGTAGAATCATTTCATCTGAAGCGACTGCAAAAACCATACCTGAAACAATTCCGAATAATAAGTACTTGAAAGCACCAGCCATATCATAGAAACCAGTCATTTTTGCTATTATTCCTCTCCAACCAATATAGACTCCAAGTAACCCTATTGCAAAGGCAATTTGCATCTGAAGGAGAGGTATCTGGGTAACTGCCACAATTGGCGATAGGGTTCTACCTTTCAGTCCACCGTCTCCAAAAACCTTCAAACCACACTATCATGACCCGAGGTTGTGGCACTCGAAGGGTTCAAGAATCGAATTCTTGGTTCAATAGGTTTATTGAAGGGAAAAAAGAAGGTTGATGAAGAATCTGTCAAGGATCTTAGTCGCTCACTTAGAAGGGCACTGCTTGAAGCAGATTTTAATGTAAGACAGACAAAAGAAATTACAGAAAGAATTGAAAGAAGGCTACTGGAAGATGAAAANCCTCCCGGATTAAAGTTAGAAACTCATGCAATGAATCTAATCTATTCGGAATTAGTAAGAATACTAGGNCCACCTAGAGAAATAAAACCTCATAATGAAACNATCTTGATGGTNGGATTATATGGTCAAGGAAAAACAACTACTACAGCAAAAATNGCTGATTGGTGGAGAAGAAGACATGGAGTAAAAGTNGGTGTCATCGAGGCTGACGTACACCGTCCAGGAGCATACCAACAACTATGTCAATTATTGGAAGGGACNAATGTTCAAGTTTATGGAGAACCTGAAGAAAAAGATGCTTCAAAGATTGTTAAAAATGGTTTGAAGGAAGTTGGNAATTCAGATGTTGTAATNATTGANACCGCTGGAAGAGATAGTTTAGATGANGAATTACGNCAAGAATTNATAAATATAGCAGAAATTGCTAATGCAACGGAAAGATTCCTTGTTATCGACGCTCAAGTTGGACAAGCGGCTGGAAAAGTTGCTCAAACCTTCCATGACTTAGTGGGAGTTACAGGAACTATTGTAACTAAACTAGATGGTACTGCTAGAGGAGGTGGTGCTCTTTCAGCAGTTGCAACTACTGGAGCACCAATTGTATTTGTTGGAGANGGAGANCAGGTAAAAGACCTAGAAAAATTTGAATCTGACAGATTTATTTCTAGACTACTNGGGATGGGAGATATCAAAGGATTGATTGATTTAGCACCGGGAGATTTAGATCAAGAAGAAGCAATGAGACTTGCGCANAGATTGATGTCNGGGAGATTTACTCTAACTGATATGTATACTCAAATGGAAATGATGAGTAAGATTGGAACAGTTGACAAATTAATGTCTCATCTTCCCGATACGATGTTCGGTGGCATGGGTGCCCTTGGAAGAGGACAGAAAAAACAAATGCAAAAAAATCTAGAAAAGTATAGAGTNATTATGGATTCTATGACTCAACTTGANAAAGATGAACCATTGTTNNTAAAACATAGCAGAATAAAGAGAATTGCTAAGGGTTCAGGTTGTACCGANAAAGATGTCAAGGACTTAATTGGACAATGGAATAAATCTAGAAAGATGATGAGAGGCATGAAGGGAGATAGGAAGATGCGTAGACAAATGCAATCTATGATGAATGTCGATGATGTAGATTTCGANCTTGGGTGATTCTTTGCAACGATTCTTTGCAATAATTGGCCATAGAGCGCCGAGTTCAGGAAAATTAAATCTTAACGATCTCTCTGGTTCCGGTAGAATGGACGTATTAGTAAGAGCTATCAATTCAGCACTTTTTATATCTCATGGAATTAGAAAAGACACTCAAATCTTAGTTCATTTACAGGGTAGTGAAGGTCCAGATAGAAGAATCTTGTTTGATGGAACTACACTGTCCGGAGTCAGACCAGATGAAAGATCAATTGCGGGTCAAATTAAGTCTATTATGAAATTACCAATTCCACCAGTCGGTCATTTTCAAGAAGTAACGCAGGGGATATTTCACTCTGGAGGAGATATTTCAGATACAATTGATAATTGGAAAAAAGATGGTATTGAAATAAATATTCTAGATATTAACGGAAAAAATATTTCAGAAAAAGAATCAGTTGAGAAAATAGGTATTATTCTTTCAGATGATTTACCCTTCAGTGTGGAAGAAGAAAAATTATTTGAATCATTTGAAAAATTNTCTTTGGGAAGTGAATGGTTACAAGGACATTCATGTATAGCTATTACTCAATATGAATTAGATAAAATCTAATTTAACCAAAATGGAATACCGTCCTTATTCGATTTAACTGCAGAATCTAGAACATCTCTTGTAACGCCTAGTGGGTGATTAACTGGCCATGAAGAAATCGGAGTAATAGCATAATCTCCTATACTAACCGAATAACAATCTGTTTCAGGTATATTTTCTTCAACAATTTCAGCGGCTCCTACCTCAAATGTCATAGTGCCATCTTCTGAGTAATGACTTCTAATNGCGTTTCTGTACCAACGAGAACCTAAAGAGACAGTACTGAAATTTCCATTCCATTTTACCGGAGCATTGAGATTGAGGAAGATATTACCGCGAGCAAAGTTTTCTCTGATTGATTTAGCATCGGNATTCAAACTAAATATTGATTTTGAGCCATCTTTCCTAAGATAATCTGTTGGAATTATTGGCAAAAAATCGAGACATTTTTCTAAAATTTTAATTGTACCATTAACCGAGTCCTGGAAATTACTATGCTCATANGTTGCTAGGCTGACNGCTATTGATGGTAAACCATAGAGTGCACTTTCCCTAGCTGCAGAAACGGTTCCTGAATGCATGATATCAATAGACATATTTGGTCCTTGATTGACTCCTGAGATACACAATGTAGGCATTAAATTGGGTTCTAACATCTTTATTCCACCATCTAATGCTGCAATTACACAATCACATGGTGAACCGTCTAATGAATACATTTTCAAAGGAATTTCANTATTNGATTGTAATTTATCAGCGATATCTTGACGATTGACTACTCTCAACTTTTGTCGGACAGAAATNTTCATCCCAGTAGCAGATTGTTCTTTTGAAGGAGCTAAAACGAATAATGGATAACCATGAGAATTTAACTCTTTAATCAGGAATTGAATGCCGGGNGCTTCGATTCCATCATCATTAGTGACAAANAAAACCGGTTTACTCATATTACTCCGAAAGACCATTAGTTCATGAAGGCGATTCATCAATTGTTTGCTCATTTGCCTCTTCAAGTTTTACAATTATTGCACCGGTTAACATTAATACACCTCCCAATATAGTCCAGAAACCTAGTGAGATTTCTCCATTCCAAATGTATCCAATAAAACCGCCAATTACTGGTTCAAATAATAATGCAATTGAAACNATTAGTGGTGAGAACCAGCGTAAAACTGCGTTTATTCCCGTATGTCCTAGNAATCCTGGGCCTAGTGATAAATAGCCTACCCATAATATCCAACTGATATCAAACCAGCCAAACAAAGANGTTTCTGGTACGACTTGGGATATTGTGGTTCCTTCNAGAATTATTGATGTNGGAGTCANCCAAACCGCNGATAGAAAGGTTACTGGAAACGCATAAATGAATAATGGCATTTTTCTTTCTGATCTAAGATATCGACCAGAAAAGAGGTATCCAACTACGGTCACTGCCCCGATAAATGCAAATAAATTTCCTATTAGAGTCACTTCACCGCCTGAATCTATATCTTTGAGAGTTAAAGCAGCACCAAAAAATCCTATTGAAGCACCTAAAACATGTCCTTTTCTTACCTTAGAGCCTATAATCGGCATCAGAATTACTACTACTAGAGGATGACTAGTGACGAAAAGAAGACTGTGTACTAGGCTTGTGTGATCTAGTGACCANACCCATGAACCAAAGTGAGCAGCAAGAAAAATACTAGAAACGAATATTATGATAATATCCTTCAATTCGAAAATTTTACTATCAGTATGATATATCTGATAAATAAATCCAGGTAAAAGGATTAACGCAGTACCTTGCATCCTCCAAGATGCTCGTAAAATTGGAGGAACTTCAGTCATTGATTGCAGAACGGCTCCAGCACTTGACACAGCAAATAATGCAACTATAAGAAGTGCCCAAGCACTTCTAGGAGCTGAATAGATTGTACTGCCCAATACAAGACCTCTGTATCTTGCAAAGAGCACAGATGCTTAACTTCACCGACCAATCAATTAATCGATGCACTATACTAAAATTCTAATGGTCTCTTGTAATTCTATAACGACCCATGGCTTCCATCCACTGAATTTCTCCACCAGCTTCTAGATTCATTTCCGGATCAAGAGGTAAAATCAATGTAGAGTAGGTTTTACTATCCATAGCATGAACCTCAGTACCTTGTATATGAGTGATTATTGCGGAGCCTTTTTCGATTACAGGGACGTAAATATTGTCTGTAACTGTACCTACATGACTTCTCTTTTGGCCTGTAAATATATCTTCCAATTCTATTCTTGCTTTTGCAGAACCGTGTTTCCCAGGTTTCGACTTAGACATACTAAGAATTTTATACGCACTTTCTTCCAAAGCAACATATCGTCCAACTTTTAGTGTTCTAATCTCAACTCTGTTTGTGCCTGGCATGTATATCAAACCAAGTGGTTCGACTACACCTTATCAGCATTACCCGTACTATCGCTCAGATAATCGAGAATTAGAAATTGGACCTNAGCCGGGAGCAAAGCNCCCGACTCAGGTTCTACGTCCGACTNAATTAGATTCAGTCGTCTCTACGGCGGCCGATTAGAGCTGCACCAATTAGAGCAATGGCTGCGAATAGAGCAGGGAATCCTGGTACTGATTGACCGAATCCTGGCTCGTCTCCACCGTCAGTGTTAGCATCTGGTCCGTCATTGTCATCTAAGTCAAGAACGTCACAGATTCCGTCTCCATCGAAGTCAGATGGTACAGAACTTGCATCCTTACTATCTGATCCACAGGAATCTTCCTCGGAGTCGCTTACATCGTCACCATCGTCATCAGTGTCTTCATTGTCACCAATTCCGTCACCATCTGTGTCATCCCACTCAGTTGCGTCAACTGGGAATGCGTCATCATCATCAGATGTACCGTCTCCGTCGTCATCACTGTCAGCATTGTCTCCAAGGCCNTCACCATCTAAGTCGTTGGTTTCTGATGGGTTCATTGGGAATGCATCATCTACATCATTCACGCCGTCGCCATCATCATCAGCATCTGAATTATCACCAGTTCCATCACCGTCTGTGTCAACCCACTCTGTTGCATCTGTTGGGAACGCATCAATACCGTCATTGACTCCGTCACCATCGTCATCAGCATCTGAGTTATCACCTTGACCGTCACCATCTAAGTCCTCTGATTCTAATGGATCTAATGGGAACATATCGTCTACGTCATCGACTCCGTCTCCGTCGTCATCNGTATCTGTATTGTCACCAATACCGTCACCATCATTATCTGAACTCTCAGAAGCATCCAATGGGAATGGATCGCTTACGTCAGCTACTCCNTCACCGTCATCATCTGGGTCAACGTTGTCTCCAAGCATGTCACCATCTGTGTCAACACATTCTGAAGCATCCATTGGGAATGCATCATCTGCATCTAGGCATCCATCATTGTCGTCGTCAGTNTCTGCATTATCACCAGTACCGTCTCCGTCATTATCATTAGATTCACTTGGATCTAATGGGAACGCATCNAGACCGTCTGTTACANNATCGTNNTCGTCNTCAGAGTCANCNTTGTTACCAATACCGTCACCATCTGTGTCAATTGCTTCACTGCTATTCATTGGGAACGCATCGACATCATCATTGAATCCATCGTTGTCATCGTCCAAGTCAGTAACGTCACAAATCATGTCCATATCATGGTCAGCAGGCATGTCATCAACATCTANGCTGTCAGATCCACAAATTGCTTCATCTGAATCAGTCCATCCGTCGTTGTCATCGTCATCATCGATTGTGTACATTGATGCGTCACAAGCAGAACCNTTCAACATAGTNGTTCCTAGNNTGTCAGACATTCCATCACCATCAGTATCTAGACCNACACATGGATCTAGTGAATCTAAGTCCATGTCATCGTTAACTCCGTCGTTATCGTCGTCAAGGTCAGCGTTAGTGATTCCTTGAGGAACAGACATTGTTATGTCATCAATCCAAACAGTATCTGAACCACCGTCAACTATGGAATCTTTCCAGTAGTTCCATGTGAAGGTGTGAGTNCCAGCAGATACGGTACCTGAGTATGTACCNGCTACAGTTCCTGACCAGCGCATTGTGAAACCAGATGTTCTCTGACAGTTTGCATCGTTATCGATACAGAATGACAAGTAATCCCATCCTGATTCTGTAGATACAGAGTAAGCGAAGGAGTATGATGCAGCATCAGCTATACCGTCTCCATCAGTATCTGTATCATTAACCATGTTTGTCAGTTGTACCATCATTCCAGAAACAGTGCTTCCTTGGTTTTGGTTCGTGGTCATTGCAGAGTATGCACCTGAAATTGGGTTCGCGTTATCTGCAATCCAAACGTGTGTTGCTAATGACGAGGTTGTCATTGAACCTAGACCACCAGACTCGAAGTCTCCAGAGAATGGCGGAGGACCTGTGTAATCAGGTATACCGTCACCNTCAGTGTCAACCCACGCNGTTCCATCTTCTGGGAATGGATCGACATCATCCAGTACATTGTCACCGTCATCGTCTAGATCAGCATTGTCACCAGTACCGTCTCCATCCAAGTCAGAAGACTCTTCTGGGTCGTTCGGGAATGCGTCCTGAGCGTCAAGAACACCATCGTTATCGTCGTCAGTATCNGCATTGTCTCCGATTCCATCACCATCATTATCTGATTGTTCAGTTGGATCTAGNGGATATGCGTCATTCAAGTCGTATGTACCATCGTTATCGTCATCTGTGTCTTGGTTGTCACAGTATCCGTCTCCGTCAGTATCAACTTGCTCATTAGCATCGTATGGACAATCATCTGTTAGATCGTCTACACCATCGTTATCGTCATCTGTGTCCTCAGTTAGAGTTGTAGTACATCCTGGNACNATTGTGTCAGGTAGACCATCTCCATCGAAGTCNTCAGCTGCACATTNNTCNAATGGCCATACATCGTTAACGTCTAGTGTTCCGTCACCATCGTCATCAGTATCTGCATTGTTACCAATACCNTCAGAATCTGTATCATCCCACTCTGTATCATCTANTGGGAATGGATCGTCAACGTCATCATCTTGGTCGTTGTCATCGTTAGCATCCTCAGTCAGAGATGTTGTACAACCTGAAACTATTGTGTCAGGCATTCCATCTCCGTCTGTGTCAGTATCAGCACACTCNTCCATTGGGAAAGCGTCTGAAACGTCTGGAGTCAGATCGTTGTCGTCATCTGTATCTGCGTTGTCACCAGTTCCATCTGCGTCATTGTCTGCCCATTCGTTGACATCATCTGGGAATACATCTGCATCGTTTGCGTATGTATCACCATCACGGTCAGAATCTAGTGCATCACAAGTCAAGTCAGCATCCATATCTGCAGGAGTGCTTGNAGCATCCAGTGGCAGAGATGTTGACGCATATGCACCACCATCGTCACAGTTAGTTGTCTCATCTAAGTCAGAGTAACCATCGTTATCGTCATCATAAGTCNANTGNTGTACCNTATGNNGTNACNGNNGGANCNACTNNTCCNGNTANNTANGTGTANCTNGCTTGTACGTAGNACANTACNCCNNAGTATGANGATGGNTTACATCCNTCACCATANGNATCNGNATATTCAACTGTGTANGTTCCAGGTGTAGTGAATGATACTACGTCATATGTATTGTAGCTGCTAAATCCACTGTATCCGGTTGTTGAACCTGTGGTATCTGTAACATATACTGCTGCTTCACCACCATATCCTGCTGTTTGGAGTACAATATCTAGCGTTTCTCCAGCAGGTAATGTGAAAGTACAACTCTCAGATTCATATCCTGAGGCACCAGTAGCTGATGAACTACCTACTGCTAGGTAATCACCTACTGGTGCAGTGTATGAATAACCAGTTGTTGGGAGAGTTCCCGTACCTGGATATGCGTATGTTGTAGGGCTCCATACTTCTCCACCAGAACATAGTTGCACTGTTGTGTAAGAATATGCTGTTGAGTTAGGATCGATGTAGTCAGTTAGACCGTCACCATCTGTATCATCCCATGCTTCATAATCGAATGGGAACATATCATCAGACCAAGATGTGGTCAACAATTGTCCACCATCTCCCCATGAATCTCCA
>NZDA01000006.1 GCA_002686525.1 Methanobacteriota archaeon
CAATCCAACTTATTCTTTCGAAAGAATATGGATGGTTGCAAAATGAGAATCCACTACAAGGATCTCATGTTGCAGATTGGCTAACCGATTCTGTCGAAGAAGAGATACTGAAAATATTCGAAGAAATGCATAGGCGTGGTGGAGTTCTCGGTGCTCTTGAAGTAAATTATCAAAGAAATAGAATACAAGATGAGTCAATGATTTATGAACATAGAAAACATTCTGGAGAATTACCAATCATTGGAGTTAATACTTTCGAAGAAGGAGTAGACAATTCCCTATCTGTAGAAGAGTTCGACATTGAAGTTACACGCTCAGATAAAGAAGAAAGAATGATGGTTATTGATAGAAATAAAGCATTCAAAGAGACTCATGCCAAAGAAGCTGAAGAAGGTCTAGCAAGGCTCAAACAAGTAGCTAGAGAAGGTGGAAACTTGTTTGAAGTCATGATGGACATTGTTGAGCACTGTACAGTCGGACAAGTAACTCAGGCTCTTTTCGAGACTGGTGGAAAGTTTCGCAGAAATATGTAAATGAAATCAAGATACGACACTGAGATTTGACCTTGCTTCAACATAAGCACAATGTTCACAAAACTCTCCTGCGTCAGGTATTGAATCCATATCGAGACAATTTTTGGCCGAAATTACGAGATTTTCAACCCAATCTAAATCGATTCGTTCTCCTTCAATAATTACATCCTCATTTGCAATATCGATTTCAATAATCAAAGCAGGNTTCAGAGGTATTCCTCTTGGACTTTCATCAGTACCCTCGCTGAGTAAAGACTCAGCATCATTATTGCCATTTTCGTAAACAAAAAATCCTCTAGTTGAAACAGGGTGTCCAAGTTCTCTTAGTAACCACTGATAGATTGCCATTTGGCGAACATATCCTCCCTTGTATATATCCTCAAGAAATAGGTCGGCAGTAATGTTAGCATTCGATGCAGTAGACTTGTAATCTACTACATACCACTCTTCTGTATCTCCTTCTCCAGATTTCCATATATCGTCGACTGCTCCAGTAATGATCAAGCCATGTTTAGGAGCCCTGACCCCTTTGAAGTTCTCACGCCACTCATCCATCTTTGGGTGATCTAATGGCACCATATGACCCAGCCCATTTTGAATCATGTATGGATGTGGAGTACCAGCCTCTCTATGTGCGTCAAACTCTCTTTTGAGTAGAGTATCAACTAGAGTATTCAGTAAGAATCCTGGAATTCCTGGTTTACCAATTCCCTTGACTCTATCTAACCAGAAGCATCTTGGACAACTGTGACATAGTTCTAACTTTGATCTGCTCACAGGAAATGGGTCTTTAGAACCAGCATTGCCGTACATCGAATTTTCTCGTGAACGGCGTTTCCACTTCTTGCGTTCAGTTGTAACCATGGTTTTGGAGACAAGGGGGGTATTATGAACTATATCATTGAGTAGATTTGTATACGTATGTTGCCATTATTGCGCCCACAAATTGTGGTACAAAGTGCATCCAAGAATCTGCAAGAGCAAGTTTACCGGAAACTATCAATGCACTAGTCACGGCAGGATTGAATGATGCTAGTGATATACTTCCAACTGTAATTGCACCAGCAAGGACAACTAGAGCAATCGCAGCCCCATAGTATCCGTTTCCTGAGGTTGATTCAGTTGTTGCGACATTAAGAATTACGTATGCCAATGCGAAGGTGAAAAGAAGTTCAGCAACTACAGCATCAGTACCTAAATCTGCCATTTCTGGAGATAATGCGTCAGGGAACAATAGACTCTCGACAATTATCGCAGCGGAAACCGCAGCAATTACTTGTGAAGCGATATATGGGAGAACCTCATCTTTTTCACATGCCCCTCTTAGATAAATTGAAACTGTTACGGCAGGATTATAGTGAGCACCTGAAATATACCCTCCTGCATAGATCATTACCATTAGAGTTGCAGCTATACCGAACGGAGCATAGTCTCCTGCAGAACCATAAACTGCTGCTGTACAAATTGTTAGTGAGAGGAAAAAAGTTCCAATGAATTCAGTTGTTAGTTTCTGCTGCATAGTATGCGTCATAGTATTGTTCGTTAACTGAATGCTCATGAATGTTGTTCTAATTATTCTTCATCAAAGAAGTTGTATGGCCTGTCTGGTGGTGGCGGAAGACGCATAAATTCAACAGGTTGAGGGTTAGGAATTTCTAATTCTGTGAAGTCATGAAGATTCATCTGTTGATTCATATCTCCTGATAGAATTTTATTTTGTGATAGAACCCAAGCCAAAGTACTGTCATCCAGTAAACTAGCTCTAACCCAAACTTGACTTGGTAATTCAGGAGACCAAGGGAAAGTCCCCAATTCAAAGGTATCATAACCATCAAAAACAGAAAATACTCCTCTTAATGAAGTCCCCATAGGACAATGAGATTTAGGTTCAGCAGCTAATACCTGTTCGAATTTAAACCAACCATTTTGCTTAACTGGCCTAGATGAAATTTCTAAGAAAAAACCTGTTTCTAACACTTCATCCATCAATCCACATCTCCTAATTAGATTTACCAAACCTGTTGGAATTCTTGCTTTAGGGTGCCTTTTTACTTCTTCTGCAGTTCTTCCAAATGCAAATGTTGCATCCTCCAATTCATCATTCATCTCATATCCTCCAGACCTAAACAGTGTAACGCTCCATATATTCTGATTTCGATTTATTTTACCTATATTCTCACTTCCTAACTTATACCCAATCATAATCAATCACAAAAATACTATCGTGATTCGCGGGGGATAATTAATTACATCTGAGTACATATAAACTATACATGATATTATATGCAATTCTCTTTGATAGAAGTCTGGAGATAGTCTATGAGAGAAGTTGCATTAGTTACCGGTGCTTCAAGCGGGATAGGCTTAGAAATAGCGAAAATATTGGCATCCCAAAATTACAATCTGATTATTTGCGCGCGTAGAGAAAAAGAATTACTAGAATTATCGAATTATATCTCTGAAAAGTACTCCGTTGATTGCAATGTTGTTGTTGCAGATTTAACTACAGATGAAGGTGTTGATTTGTTAATCAAAGAATCGCCAAATGTAGATATTTTAGTCAATAACGCTGGTTTTGGAATTCTTGGCGAACATCTTGAAATGGATTTANACAGNCAGTTAGAAATGATCGATTTGAATATTCATGCNTTGACTAGACTTTCTCATGAAATTGGGAATATGATGGTNAAAAAAGGNAANGGGAGAATAATGAATGTTGCATCAATCGCATCATACATTTCTGGCCCCAGTTTTGCAGTATACTGTGCAACGAAAGCATATGTTCTTTCATATTCAAGGGCTCTACATAAAGAGTTGAAAAATAAAGGCGTNACTGTAACGGCGCTATGTCCGGGTTACGTAACCACAGGCTTCCAAGAAGTAGCAGGTATGGAGCTGAGTAAAATGGAGAGATTAACAGCGGTACCCGTAGAAAAGGTTGCAAAAATTGCAGTTAAATCCATGAATAGAGGAAAAAGAGAAGTTATGCCAGGAATAATCAANAAACCATTGCCAATAGTTACGAAAATTATCCCTATGTGGCTACATTTGATTATTGTCAAATGGGTGCTTAAATAATTCATTTCTGACATTTAGGGCAATAAAATGTTGATCTCCCCGATTGAACTATTCTAAGAATTTTACCTTTACATTTTTCTTCAATACATTCTTCACCTTCTCGATTAAAGACTCTGAAGTTCTGAGCAAAGTAACCCAAATCTGAATCTCCAGAAACTCCTCTGAAGTCAGANATTGTAGANCCTCCAACCATTATTGCTTCAGCTATCACTTGATTTGNATTCTCAAANATTCGTTCTAACTTTGAGTTAANTCTGTTACTCTTACCTGCAACTTCAGCCGCNGTTTTGATTGGTGAAATCTTACTACGAAATAGTATCTCGCTAACATATATGTTNCCAAGNCCTGAAACAACTCTTTGATCGAGTAATGCACTCTTTATTGGAGAGCGCTTACCATGAAGATTTGATTTCAAAGTTTGAACTGTAAACTCNTCGGTTAGAGGTTCNGGTCCTAGAGTTGACAACCACTTCTGCTCTGATTCTTTTGAAGTGAGNAAAACGTCCATGAATCCAAACCTCCTATGGTCTGTATANACTGCAGTCTTCATTCCATCGTCAAACTCAAAGTAAACATGATCGTGTTTCTCTTTACCAGCAGAACCTACAGTCCAAACTCCCGTCATACCCAAATGACTCATCCACGTGTAACCATTNGAAAGACGAAATAAAAGATACTTCGAACGTCTATCAATTTTCTCTATCTTAGCACCGGTCAATATCTCTTCAAAATTATCTGGAAATGGAAATCTGAGGTTTGGTCTACGTAAATCAACGAAACTTACTACTCGACCAGAAAGGTGAGGCACTAATCCTCTACGTACCGTTTCAACCTCAGGCATCTCCGGCATGAATCAACCATTGAAAGTAATTACATTATATTGTCTGTGTTAATATTTCAGTAATATTTTGAGAATAATTGATATAACAATCTCTATTCGAATGTTTATGAGTAATGATGAAGAAGAAATTCCTTGGTCTGAAAGTGAGAATGAGATTCCATGGGCGAATCCAACAAAAAATGCAGTTAGTTCTGTACAGGTACAAGGAAATTCAATGGTCGGACAATACACAGAGACTAATGCAGTAATGGCCATGATTCTAGCAGCAGTGTCATATTTCATGTGTGGTATTTGTAGTGCTATTCCTGCAGTAATCATTGCTAATGGTGCATTACAGATAACATCAAATCAACCGGGACATCCAGATCATGGTTTGGCAAGAGCTGCTCAAATTATGGGTTGGGTAATGATTGCATTAACCATAATTGGAATAATAGCTTGGGTCTTTTTCTTTGTAATAATAGGCGGAGTTGGATTATTAGCAGGTGCCTAATTATCATCTAACCTCTTGATAACGAATATTCTATGCTGGCTTTCAAAGTGGGAAATGTCAATAATTTCTAGAAGCTTTAGATTCTTATTTTGATTGATTAATTCTTCTGCTTCTTTGAATCGAGTATCATCTCCACCTTCTATCCACCTCTCGCTAGCTGCTTTGAGAGACAAAATTCCAATCCCCTCAGATTTCAGAAAAATGTCTGAAATTTTAAGAAATGACTTTGTTTGTTCTGCAACACTAATGTCTTGATGAATCCAGTCTACTTTACCTCTAAGATATGGAGATATCACAAATGGATTTCTTCCATCACCCAACACAGGAATTAGTCCGGGTCTAGATTCGGAAAGTTTACTCAAATCCCTCATCATTCTGGGTGAAATTTCTACCGAAATAATTTGGCCATTATGGTGGTTTCCAGAGCCACAGACATTATCGTGAATGTGACTAACTGTTGTTCCTGATGAGGCACCTAAATACAAACAAGTAGAACCAGGCACGGGTATAAGTTTAGCCGGATCTAACTTAGTTTTCAATAAACATGCGGCGACTTTAGATTTTCTTGGATCCCACTGACGCCATTCTATACGGCTATCTTTCTTCCTTCTTTCATCTCTAACTGAAACGCCCTTGACTGCATTTCTAGTCCAAAGTGAGCGGCCTTCTTTTCTAATTCCCCAGGAAAGTTGAATTGGTTTTCTTCTAGACATTAATTCACTTCCTCTTAGGAGGTTTAGGGAATTTATTCTTAATTGATTCTGCTTCTTTGTGAATCTCTGAAATTTGTTCTTCCGTCAATTTCTGACCATTGAAATGATCTATTCTAACTGCTATACTTGCTTTACCTGCCAAGAATCGAGCAACCTTACCCCTAACCCAACGTGGACTACGACTAATTGCAGGCATCGAAAAGAGAATGGCCCCATGTTTAGGTGGAGGGGCGCCCTTTCTATGTGCTGACATTGCAGCACTAGCACCTAATACCTGTAAACTTCCAGAAGGCATTCTTGCTAAACGCTCTCGACCACCCGCTATGACAACTAATTTGGCTGCACTAATTGGACCAATTAATGCTGATAAGTTTGGTAAGTAATCATTAGCTAATACTCTGATACTCTCTTCCGATTTAGATATTTGACTTGATAAATCAACAACCATTTTAGCTTGAGAATGAATAGAATTCCACTCTTCAATCGACGGTTGGTGTTCAGGCTTAGGAACATTGAATTCTTCTGCTACTTGATTAATTGATTTGGATTTAGAAACTATCTCTGGTATTTTCTTTCTCTGCTCATCTAAATTTAATTCAGATAAGAATAGTCCTGTCCATTCAATACATCTGGCTTCTAAAGTATTCCAAGAAGATCTTAATTCATTATTAGCAGATACTAACATATCCATCCTTCTATCAATATCTCCAGAAGACTCTGCNACTCCTCTTTTTGCTAATCTAGTTGATGCTTCGATGAATTGCTTCGTTTCNTCATCNGATAATTCAGGCCAGTCATTAGAAGATAATACTCCTAATGGATCATTNACTGCATCAGGAAATCTATCTTTGAGAGACCTAGCTTCAGGAGTAAGNCTTCCTGATTGTAAATCAGATAATCNATTAACAAGGCTTTTTGTTGAAATTCGGCTCCAATATAANTCATCAAGAATTTCATTATCGTCGTTAACGACCCTAGCTAATCTCCAATCGTAGATGACGCGCACGACCTCTCGACATGGACTTCATGCTTCAATCTCACGATTATTGCGAAGGCATGAAAACTGATACGTTGTAGCCAGTTCATGGATGTTCGGCTGGTTCTATTAGTAGGTCTAGGTGGTGCTATAGGTTCAATGTTAAGATATCTAGCAACCGAAATAATTCCTTCTAATCATATGCCTTATGGAACAATTTCTGTAAACTTGGTTGGTTCAATGCTACTGGGAATAATGTTTGGCGCAATTGCAGCAGATGTAATTATTAATCAAAACTATGTTTTATTATTTGGAACNGGAGTTTTGGGTGCTTTNACGACAATGTCTGCATTTGCAATGGACACTGTAACTCTTTCAGAAGATGAGNTATCAAAAACTGTAATTTACATAACGATAACCATCNTTGGAAGNATTGGTTTNGCTTGGTTAGGATACAAATTAGGATTTTCTTTATTATCTTGANTTTNATAATTAAGAGTCCATGTATTAGTAATGTTCAATAAGATGGTGAATNACCACTATTCGGTTGGTTAGAAACAACCGATGGTGTGAGTCATGTTTTGTCCTGAGTGTGGTACGTTAGGTTTTATGGAAGGTAATGGAAATATCAGATGTACAAATTATACCTGTGGGTATGAGGGACCTTTAGCAGGGAAAGATGGTAAAGGCGCTGAATTCACAGATCCTATGACTGGAGAAACTATTGATTTATCTAAAGCCGCAACTTCAAGTGAGACATCATCTCTAAAACATTTGAATGAAGTAGTTCCNGAAACGGTTGCTCAAGGTACTCTCTGGGTGGGCGATTATCTATGCCCAAAATGTGATGCTGATAGAATATTTGTAGTTCTGATGCAAACAAGATCCTCTGANGANCCNGAGACAAAAATTTGTACATGTGAAAGTTGTGGACANAAGTTCAGAGAATATCAATAATTGGCTAAAAATAGNGACTTTTGTCTACTAAATAACTAAACGCTCAAACATAAGCATGAATAACCCGCAGTCTAGGGTATAGTAGGAAAGGGGTGGCATGATGTTGAGAGTCACAGCAAATACGCAATTAATGAAAGAAATAGTAGATCTACTTTCTGTACTNACAGAAGAAGCAAAATTAGTATGGAAAGAGAATGGTCTACACATCAATGTAGTNGATGGTTCTCATGTTGCCTTACTATCAGCAACAATTGGAGATGCTTGCTTCGANACATATGAAGTTGAACCAGTGGAAATAGGTCTAGAACTAGCAAAATTGAGAGACTTATTGAGTCTTGCAGGACCATCTGACTTAGTAGAATTAGATTATGACCAGGCAATTGGNGCAATTAATGTCAGAGTAGGAGCAGTCCACAGGATTCTCAGAGGATTAGATACGGGCACAATGAATGAACCAAAAATGCCTCAACTATCATTCGACAGTAGGGCAACAATAGATGCTGCAAAACTCTCGAATGCATTGAGAGCTGCAAAATTTGTTGGAGAACTAGTAGATCTAAGTTTAGATTCTAATCAAATGAGTGTCTCAGTAACCGTTGAAGCGGGAGAATCTGTTAATGTAAGATTTGATGCTGGAGAGCTTAGTGAACTGGTCGCTCCAAATCCTACACAATCAACTTATTCTCTACAATTTTTAGACCCACTTACAAGGAAGTTAGCCAGTGGATTAACCGATTCTGTAACTTTAGAATTCCAAGATAAATACCCTCTTAGACTCACTTGGAATAGTAACGACGGAGGTGCAAGTTGGGTATACTTCCTAGCACCAAGAGTAACTAATGATCCATGATTGGTCATCGATGTTATTGAAAGTGTAGTCGCTTACGATAGCCCGTGAGCAACCCCTCAGTATCTGTGATAATTCCTAGCGTTAGGAATCATGAAGAGTTAGATATTGTTCTTCAGGGACTGAAAAAACAGAGTTATTCAGGGGAAATGGAAGTTGTTGTTGTAGGGCCTACAAATGACCCTGGAAGAGAAATTTGCGAACTACACNATATTCGATTCATTGACGATGAAGGTTCGAGAACTAGAGCAGACGCATGCAATATTGCAATCAACTCTACAAGTTCAGAATTAATACTGTTCACTGATGATGATGTTATTGTTCCAGAAGATTGGGTTAAAAAATTAGTTTCATGGTTTGATAATGAGGAAGTCAGCGGAGTTGGGGGGCCTAATTTTGCTCCTGTAAATGAATCTACAATGTGGCAACAAGTTATTGATGTCGCCTTTTGTAGTACAATTTTTACTGCTGGAACTAATTACGGCAAGGTGGGAAAAAGTGATCTAGATGAAGTCAGTCAACTACCCGGAGTAAATTGTGCATACAGGCGCTCAGTTCTAGAAGAGGTAGAGGGTTTTGATGAAGGCGCTATTGGGGCCGAAGATGTGATGCTCGACCACAGAATAAGAATGACTGGAAAGAAATTATGGACTGATAGAACTGCAGTTATGTGGCATAGGAGAAGAGATTTATCTAGAGTCAAGAAACAAATTAGGAATTACGGACTAGTGAGAACCTTAGCCAGCCATCAGTACCCGGAACTGAGAGCTCCAACACATACCGCAGTTGCTTTATTTCCACCTATAGTTATCTCAGCTTTCCTATTCTTTTTCTGGGGATTAGCTAATGGAGGATTAGCTTGGCCTGAGTTTTGGGATATCAGATTAAGCACTGTTCCAATGGGTCTACCTAGATTGGGAGTACACACACTACCAACACTAATCGTAATTTACAATTTATTAGCATGGTTTGGTTCATGGAAAGGAAATTCTCCTAGTAAAACAAAGAAAACTATATTCCTATCATCAATTGCTACATTTACTTTACATTGGAATTATGGAATGGGAGTTCTTACTGGATGGATGAGAATCTTAAGAGGGAAGTCAGGACTTCAGATTGATGATCGGTCTCGTTAAATTATCTTCATCTTGCCACAATTTTCCCCGACTCTCCAAGATTTAGTTTTGGGCCTCCAGAATGTGGCACTAATGACTCCGATGAATAAACCACCAAATACTAAGTTGAGCCAACCTTCAGAGATATAACCGGGACTGGCGTTAAAATGAGCCCAGATAAAAGAAGGAATGATNCCAAAAAGTAGCGATATCAATAATTCCTCGNATAAAANTCTTGATTTGTTTGATGAATCTGGTAATTTTGGTGCTGAGGAATTAAAATTATCNTTATTATTTCTTCTTACTAAACGTAAATANTTACAACTTTCATCTCTNGGAATTAATGAAATTGAGGGTTTTCCTGATTTCCAAGTGCGACAAACTTTCATGATCCAATTTTCTTCGATAAACGGTCTTCCATCACAATATTTTGACCAATATGAGCCGCGAATTTTATCAGATAATTCTTCTACCTCATTTTCTCCTGAAATTAATTTATTCTCCATTGCAAGTGTCCATTCTGATTCTGAGGCAATGAAACAATCTTCACTCTGGATGANTTCTTGAGCGATTTCGATATCAATAGGTAAATATGAAATTTCGTAATCATAGTCAATTTTTACCTCGTGTCTNGGCCCAACACCACCGAAAAGTATCGAGCGATTATCNGAGCCAATAAACACTTTACCAGGACTNACTGATANCCATTCAATATTCAAAAAAATCCCGCCTAGGGTTCTATTTCTCCCGTTTGTATAGACCATTGAGANGCATAGACGCTCTCATTACTGAGTAATTCCTCATGCTTCCCTCTTTCCACAATTGCACCGTCAACCATTGAAATAATTTCATCAGCATTTCTAATTGTAGCAAGTCTGTGGGCAACTGCAATAGTAAGCCTCTTCTTAGCCCCATTAGTTCCACCGAAAAGAGACTGTTGTATTCTCTTCTCTGTTTCAGCATCCAATGCCGCGCTGGCCTCATCCAAAATTAGTAAATCAGGATCATTTAACAGGGCCCTTGCGAGACTAATTCTAGCTCTTTGTCCACCAGATAACATAACTCCCCTATCACCTACCATCGTATCCAATCCNTTAGCTAATTGTGAAATAAATTCTGAAGCTCCTGCCATTTCGAGAGCATTGAAGATTTCCTCATCAGTGGCTTCCCTAGCATATGAAACATTTTGCTTTATAGTACCATAAAAAAGAAACGGNTCCTGTGAAACGAAACCTATTTTTGACCTAACAGATTTTATTGAATAGTCATTAATATCGTTTCCGTTAATCAAAACTTTTCCATTTTGCGGTTCATAGAACTTCTCAATTAATTTCAGAATTGTACTCTTTCCCGCTCCTGTATGTCCCATCACACCTAGGAATTCTCCAGATGAAACCTCGAAATTTATATTATTCAGTACATTTGACTCTGAAGAGGGATAAGAGAATGAAACATCTTCAAAAGAAATACTTCTAATTGGTTCTTCCAGTGGTAATGCNTCTTCTTTATCATAAATTGAAGGCTCAAGATCAATTACAGCAAATACACGGCGTGATGCAGCTTCACCTTTCTGTAATTGATTCAGTAACATTCCTAAGATCCATAGTGGCATGGTCATTCTAGTAGAAATCAACANGAATGTTACAAATTGACCCACGCTAATTTGTCCTGAATTCATAAGCCATCCTCCCGCCGAAACTAAAAGACCGAATGAGATTCCTGCTACAATATGAAATCCTGGTATGAAACGATTCCTAATGAAAGCCGCTTGAATTGCTTGATCTCTGTAATTTCCACTTTGNCCCTCNATTCTAACTCTCTCAAAATCACTNGCGTTATAGGCCTGAACTACAGTGATTCCAGATAACACGTTTTCCAATATTGCAACTATACCACCGGTACTTTCTCGTTGTTGACGATACTTTCTCTGAACTCTTGTAGAGAACCAAATTACCATTGGGACAATCATAAATAAAGGCCCAAAGAGAATCATACAAAGTGTCGGAGACATCCAGAATAGAATAAAAAATGCAGTACTGAGNGTTGTAATTATTCTGATGATACTAGTAGTGGAATCTGAGATTATATCTTCTAACTGAGCAACATCAGCAGACAAAACTGACATCAAGTTTCCAGTTTGTCTAGTTTCAAAGTATGAAGCTTCCATTTCCATTAGTGACTTAGTTGCATCCATTCTAATATCGTGTTGAGCTTTGTAAGCTATTGATTGCCAAAGTTGGTTACTGAGACCTTGGAAAATTGCGAGGAAAAGAAATGATGAGAAAATCAGTAATCCAAAACCTAGTTCTGTGGAATCAATTGGTCCTAAATTCGGTATCGAATCAAGAGTTACAATTTTTTCAATATTTGAGTTTGTAAACTGAGAATTATCAGGATTATAATAATCTGCAGCCATTCCAATTGCTATAAATGGAATCAAATCAAAAATTCTTGCACCAATATTTGCCAATAGACCTCCTAAAGCCCTCTCCCAATATCTAGTTACATAGGGNAAAATTCTCCANATTTTCCTACCTACAATTTGCCTNTCTTCAACAAGGTCTGAAGCATCTTTACTAATCGAAGATACTATGATGTCTTCTGCTGAAGTCGGGCTAGTGGCTTTCGACATATTCTGCGGGAGAATCAATAGTGTTTGAATGCTTCACTTGCATACTTCGATTTGGTGCGCCCGCCGGGATTTGAACCCGGGACATGAGGTTGGAAACCTCAGGTGATAACCCCTTCACTACAGGCGCGTAAACCCTCGGAGGATACGACCTTTCTAAACTAGTTCGGTTACATCCGTTCAAATGTCAATACCATATCCGATGTTTATGCTTGTACGTCAAAGAGTGGGAATTCTCCTAATGATTCTATTTTTACCCATAAATGGACCTTTACTAAGAATTGGATTTCAGGAAGTATTTGGAAAGAGTGTTCCAATAGGAGAATTTTATTTTTTCGCCCTATGTATAATTTTATTTGTTCTAGGAGGATTTATGACTTTCACTCCAAAATTGAAGTCTCCTTTTCAGGAATAAATAATCTTTGGCCAATTTGAATGGATATTATTGATTATTTCATTAATCTGAATTTCGGAATAGCCAGAAGAAGCTAATTTTTCAGCTAATTGATGAGTCCGTTTTGGAATTGTTTTGGGTCCAAGTACNGCNCCAGGACGATTCATATCGTCGAGAAAATCTGTCTCCATACCCCAATAAGATTTACAATTTGGTAAAGTCTCAATTATTTCCTCAATGCTACCTTTCCCTACACTAACCGTAACACTAAGACCGTGGGTAAATTCTGTACTAATATTAGCCGGAGCATAATGTCTGATTGCTAAATGTCTTGGTAGATTTGCTTCATCACATAATTTGGCTAAATCAGAATATGTTTCTTCACCATTATCTTCAACGTGAAGTTGTATGCTAATCTTTGCTTCTGCTGCTAATTTCATTATTTCTAATAATATCTCATTGGCAGATTTCCATACTTCGGAGTCTACTGGATAATGTGGTCTACCTACTTCACCGAGACAAACCGCATGTCCGGAGGAAATATATTCAATAGCTAGTTTAACGGCCTGTAGGTGTAAAATTGTTGAATTCTGTATACCAATATCATGAATTTGTTTTTCCCAAGAAACAGGATGAGGTCCTAAAATAACCGAAACCTCGATTCCAAACTTTTCTCTGATCTCTTGAGCCATTTCAAGAGTATTTTCATATGCAAGTTTGTACTCTGTAATATTTCGTGGTAGATTCGTGAAATCTGGTTTATGGACTAAATTTATTCCAGTNCCACCTGAGTTTATGAACTCTGAAATAGCATCNAGATACCTATTGTTTCGATCTAAATGAATGTGTTGATCCAAGATTGGCCCTTTCCATTGGCCATTAACAAACATAATCTCACGCCAAAGCACCCTCATCTTCTAATTGAGAAGACCAATACCTAATTGCCATCTCTGCAATTCTTTTCGATGTTTGCTTCAAAACAATACCTTGACCATTGTTGAATAATAAAATACTACACTTATGCCTTTCAGCATCTATCCTCAATGCCCCAATCCTAGTATCCAAATTTATTTGTGAAAAACGATCCGCTGCTAAATCCATTAAGACTGCTCTACCTAAAGAAAAACGAATAATCATTTCTCCAGATTCTACCAGTAACCATTCGTCTGACATTCCCAGTGTAAGTAGTAATTCTTGCACCGCTAAACGTGCAACTTCACTTCTCGAGATACCGTGAACTAATACTGAGCCTTCCGGTTCTATTACGAGAGTAGCATGAGGATTCTCATGATTAATTATAACAAAATCTCCTGACTTCATTCCATTACCAATACTTACTGCTTCCTCATGAACAATTGGTTCAGATGGAGTAAAACGGAAGGTCTGTGTCTCAACGTCAAGATTAATTTTACTTTCATCCATTANGATTCCTCCGGAGTTATCTCCTCAACATTCGTACATGAACTAATCGCTTTCCTAATCGAGGGTAACCATGCTTGATGAATAGGTACCATCAAAGTTGTTTCTTCGGAGTTAGAATTTTCTTTATTCCTAAGATTTGCTAGAGCACCTCTCAATCTTGAAACAAATCTTTCATCTCTAAGCTTCTTTAATTCGTCTGATATACCTCTTTGTTCTTCTATCCACCAAGTTAGACAAGATGCTGAAGCAGCCCCTAAATCAGCATTTACAAACTTGGAACTTGTGACTGATTTTATGGCATTTTTTCTGATTTTTTTCCATCTTCTTCCTGTAGTTAATGTCAAAATCAGATTTGAATAAGTCACCTGCTGATCAGCACTTTCTATCTGCCATTCAACCCATTTCTCGTCTTCTAAATTAGGTTCAATAGCATAAATTGGAAGCCCCCCCCTTGAATTTTTAGCATGTAAAAGTAAACGTAATTGCTCNGGATCCGGAATTACTGGACCATCAACATCTAATTCATTNAAGTCTGTCATGAGACGACCTAAAACAGTCCCAGATGCAATTGCAGAATCTCTGTGCACNCCAGGGCTTTCCTTTTCCTGTTTTTCTTCTATTATCCAAGATTGAATATCNATTGATGAAGTCAAGAAAGCAACACCGTCGAAATTAGAATGTGAACGTAGTTTAACAGGCATTCTAATGCATGGAATATGTGGCCAAAAGATAATTTTTCCACCATCAGGGTCCTGAAAATGAAACTCATCCCATACCAGAGCTGGCAATTCCATGTCTCTCGGAAACAGTACTTAGGATTGAATACAACGGTCTAAAAATGTCACAAAATTGACAAAATAATATGATGGGTTCAAGTTTGATGAGGATTTGAGAGGGGGTGATAGACATGAACGAGGCCTATTCTACAGACCCGGTTATTCAGCTAAATGAAGTATTTCCAGGAGACACAAATGCACTAGATACATTATTTGGAGGAAAGTTGATGTCAATAATGGATACTGCAGCAGGAATGGCTGCATCCAAATTCGCCCATAGGAACTTTGTTACAATTTCTGTCGACGCTCTAAAGTTTAGAAGACCAGCATATCAAGGAGACGTTATTAGAACCACTGCAAGAGTAGTTTGGACTTCTCCTAGAACTGCCGGTATACATGTTATTTCATGTAGATTGTCAAGATCAGAGTGGGTAGGAGAAGAGATATGTTCAGGATTTTTCTTTATGGTGGCTATAGATAGAGACATGAAAGCAATTAACATACCTCAATTCAAACCTGAAACAGACGATGAAATTGAGTTGTGGGAAGCTGCTCAAAAAGCTAGAGATGCAATGAGATAGTCAATTTGTCAATTCTACCACCGTTCCTTTCAACAAGGGGTGACTACTCGGACAAATATGGCTGTACTCAATGTAGCTTTTATCGGTTCTGAATCCTTAGCAAAAAAAATTGCTAAAAAAGGNGATGTTAGAGATATTGAGTCTTATGTTTACAAAGAAGAAAGAGATGGTGAAATCAAGATTATTTCATTATTAAGGCCGCTTAAACACCCGGAAAAGATCAGGCCTTTACTGTCCGTATTGAATGTTGCTAAAGCAGGAATAATTGAAATTTCAAAGATAGATTCTGCTACCGGAGAAATTTGTGTCTCATTCGGTTGTGCTGATATCAATAATGGCTTAGTAATAATCAATTCTCAAGATGGAGATTGGATAGATCCAGATCAAGTGAGGATNATTCTTGAGCAATCAGGATTGGAAAATTGGAAGTTATACGAGCAAGTACCAGATGAACACATTATTCGTGAAGACCTNTTTNCTCTAATGGANNAAANGGAAACTGACGATTCATCTTTAATCCTCCCAGTTGACCAATTCTTTAATGTGAAAGGAGTAGGTTTGGTAGCTATAGGTTACGTACAATCTGGTATTGTATCAAAACATGATACGATTCAAGTTCTTCCAGCAGATGAAAATGGTATAGTTAGAAGTTTACAAGTAATGGATGACGATGTGGAAAATGCTATTTCAGGAGATAGAGTAGGATTGGCAATAAGAAATTTGAGAGAAGAAGCCCTACATAGAGGTTGCATGATTGTTCATGCAGAATCAAATGTATTGGTAAAAAATTTATCATCAACTTTTGCTATTGATAAAGCACCATTCCAAAAAAGAATTTTACAAGTAGGAGATGTAATTCATGCAGCAGTAGATATGCAATTTGTTGTTGGTAGAATTAAAATCATTGACCAAGAAAATGTAACTGTCGATTGGGACATTCCTCTTTGGACAAGGAAAAACAATTCACCGAAAATAATCATTACTCAACTAGATGCGACTCCCATGAGGATTATTGGGACTACAGTTTTACAGTAGAACGGCATATGAAAAAAACCTCGATAAGTAATACGAATTTATACTCAACGAACCGAGTTATTATATCGTTAAAGAGTAACTCGCGTGCTGGATGCACACGTTCGGGCGTAACGCCCGACCGGAAGAGGGAGAGTCGGCAACGTTCGGCAACCTCTCTTTGGTTGGGGTAGGGGGTAAGTTCAGGATCGAGATTACCCAACGTCAGTTAGTAATTTCAAATGATGTTAGAAAAGGAATAAAATTAGATCTGGCATCCATATCTAGAACAAGAAGTATAGACATTCCTGCAGTGCCTGGCGGAATAATAATTTGGGGTTCTGCAGCATTCTACCTAGGTGCAACAATCCTGATACCACCTCTAGGGTATGCTGTTTCTCTATTAGGTGGACTTTCAGTTTTATCTCATTTTATTTTCAAATCTCCAGCATTAGTTATTGAAACAAACATTGGAGATAGGCATATAATTCAATCCAGATTGAATGATCAAGAAGTATTACTAAAAGTTCACATGATGATTGAGAAAGTAAGTAACGGTCAATCTGTTAGAGATGCAAAAAATAGCATGGAAAGAGAATTTAGATTCGAAAAGAAAGAGAATATTAGCCCCAAAGCTCTGCTAAGTGCGCCAGATTTGGATAATTTAGCTCCTGAAGTGGATAAAGAAATCCAAACTGTTGAGAGTTTTGTCAGCCTACCCAATGATAATTATGAAACTATGAACTTTAATTTATTTGATGAACAAGATTCTATTATTGGAAGTCAATATGAAGAAACTATAGTTCCTGAGAAAACTTTCAATGAAATACAAACAACTTCCGCATATGAGCAAACTTGGGGTAGAAATGAACCTGAATGGTATAACGAAAAGAAACCCGTTAATCGATTAGATTCTGCGTTAGAAGATGTTACTGAGACAATGGAAACAGATATCTTTGGATTTGGGGCAGGAGGTCTTTTTGATGCTGAACCTGCAAAATCATCATTCACTGAACCTGTTAATTATTCTCCACCTTCAACATCTACTGGACCTGGACACTACATTACAAATCAGAATAATGTAACTGAAAATACGAATTCAATTTTTGGTTCAGAATATAATAACCAAGAAATAACAACTAGGAGAAGTATGTCTAGTGCTGAAATGATCAGAGCAGCAAATGGATTAACTCGTAGTCCAATAAATGATTATTCTGAAACAAGAGCTCTACCTGAACCTACTGATGANGCAGTTAGAACTGAATGTAGGCCAGGTCTAGTAAAAAGAGCAAAAGCACAACAGTCTCTNTACAGGAAAGCGGAAGCGATTGCTTCTCTNCCNGCACCTGCTGATCTTGGAGATTATCCAGGATTATCTAAGATTGCAAACTCTTATGGAAATGGAAGATTATCTCTGAGAAAACAACCTAATAAGAGAAAGAAAGTAGGATTAATTGAAAAATTATTAGTTCCAAGACATCGAAACTATGAACGAAGATATTTAGATTATTCTTCTGAATATGGGGACCCAGATGGAATACAAGCAAGTGAAAAATCTAGATTTCAATCTAAACAACATCTAAGGATTAGAAGTGACCAAGAGCATCAGGCAGATATTAGCAATAGAATCAGTAGAATGAATAATACTGAGCCATCTTCTGCAAAAGATGCATTAAACAAGGTTGTGAACAGAGTGTCAAGAGGAGAGGAACATAGCCCGACGGAATTGAATAGTGGACAACCACTACTGAGATTCAATCAGATGCGTAGAACATCAAACAATAGCGATGAGGGNCATTTAAGAGGCATTAAGAGATTAAACTAAGTTAATCCAACTATTCTTCTATATCTATCAACCCTAGCATGATATTGNCCACGTTCCAACTTAGAAATTCTCGAACTACCCAGGCCATCTAATGTAAATGAGGCAGTAACTGTTGCATGAACTAAAGCGTTACGAATAACTTCTATATCATTCAATGCACCATCACGACCAGAAATATTTGCTAAAAATGCTCCTGCAAACGTATCGCCACAACCTGTTGGATCAATCACATTNCTGATTGGATAAGCAGGTAAAGCAATTAAGCCAAATGGGAACTTACCAATGACACCTCCNCTCCCTCTCTTAACAATAATACAACGAGGNCCNGGACCTGCATTTTCCCCTCCATGTAGTGCAGAACCGGATTGTATCGAATTAATTGCTCGAGGAAGTATCTCATCATTAGCAATCGCACATACTTCTTCTTCATTCAGTATAGCTATATCCACCTTACGTAATGCCTCTGATAATTTTATTTTTTCAGTATTAATCCACAACATGAAACTATCCAATGCTGTGATGGCTGCACTAGGACATTGATCGAGAACAGAAACCTGTGTTGCCGGATGAGTATTTGCACAAAATAGAATTTCGGGAGTCTTCCATGAATTAGGAACCTTAGGATTGAAATTTTCTAATACGTTAACATCTGTAGAAATAGTTTCAGCATCTTCCATAGAGCCTTGNTATCTGCCAGACCAACGAAATGTATTTCCATCCCTCATTTCGACACCTGCTAAATTGAGGCCTACAGATTCTAACTTCAACTGATCAGAAGTCGAAAAATCATTGCCGACCGCACTAACTATTCCAATATTTGGATTATTTGAAATATCTTCAAATTTATGAAAAGCTGCTGAAAATCCTGCGTATGTGGCAGCTCCTCCTAGAAGGTCCGAACCTTCAGCTTCAGGAGTAGAAATGTCATCATAACCTATACTGCCTACAATTACAATCTCCAAAATCTAGCCTCCTGAAAGTAAGTCTGGGTGTTCTTCGAGATAATGTATAGTAATATCTCTCTTACGGAAATCTTCTTCAGACAATATAGCTAGATGTAATGGAATTAATGTATCTACACCTAACAACTTAATNTCATTCAAAGAAGCCTTCAATTTAGAAATAGATTCTTCCCTAGTTGGAGCCCAGACTATCAATTTGGCCAGTAAACTATCAAACGATGCTGGCATGTCATATCCAGTGTATGCATGGGTATCAATTCTAACTCCAGGACCACCTGGCCAATGACATTCCCAAATTTTCCCNGGAGAGGGAGACAGAGTGACTGGGTTTTCTGCATTCAGCCGTACTTGAATTGCATGACCTCTAATNTGTATTTCATCTTGAATCAAATTTATTGATTCCCCAGANGCTACTTTTATTCCTAATGAAACTAAATCTGTACCTGTAATCATTTCAGTTACTGTATGTTCAACTTGTACCCTAGGATTTACCTCTAAGAAATAAAAATCTCCACTCGAGTCTCTCAAAAATTCAAATGTTGCTAAACCTCGATATCCAACAGCTTTAGCTCCGGCTACGACTTTTTCTCCTATTTCTTTCCTGATTTCCTCAGATAACCATGGACCCTCTTCCAAAATTTTCTGGTGTCTCCTTTGTATTGAACAGAATCTTTCTCCAAAATGGATGGCATCTTTACCATCGCCAAGTACTTGAAATTCTATATGCTGTGCTCCTTCGATAAATTTCTCAAGAAAAACCCTGTCATCTCCGAAAGCAGATAACGCTCTACCTTGACATAACTTCATGGCTGATTCAAATTCGTCTTCAGAATCTACCACCTGCATNCCAATACCACCGCCTCCTGCTGCTGCTTTGATGATGACAGGGAAGCCAATTTCGTTCGCAATCATTGATGCTTGTTCAGGATTGGAGATGGGNCCGGGAGAGCCCATAGCCACAGGNAATCCTGCTTTGACCATGGCTTCTCTAGCTGTAATTTTATCGCCTAATAATTTCAATACATCTGAACTTGGACCAATAAAAACTATTCCTTCTTCGGTAAGTCTTCTAGCAAATGTAGGGTTCTCAGCTAGAAAACCATATCCTGGATGGACTGCATCTGCACCTACTTCCTTTGCAGCAGAAACTATTGCTTCAATATCTAAATATGAGGCTAATGGATCATCCCTAGGAATGTACACAGATTCATCAGCCAGCCTTACAGGCGTGGATATACGGTCTTCTCTACCGTAAATCATGACGGCTTCAATCCCCAATGAATGTAANGAACGAATAATTCTCAAAGCAATTTCTCCGCGATTCGCAATGAGTACCCTCCTAAACATCATAGTTTGGCGGACAAAGACACACTATCATTGCATCGGAAAAAGAATGTTAATTTGAACGATTAATATACGTCTCTCAAATATCTTTTTTCTTGTTTCATCATAACGTCTTCAACAAATGATTTCGCTTCATCTGGACTCATTTCACCATGTTCTGAACAAATATCAATCAATGTTTGATGAACNTCTTTAGCCATTCTCGATTTATCACCACAAACATAGAAGTATCCGCCACCGTCAATCCAATTCCAAATTTCTGAACCATTCTTTTTCATTAGATGCTGTACATATACTTTCTCGGAACCATCACGAGACCAAGCAAGATCGTGCTTATCTAAAATTCCTCTATCCTTCCAGTCTTGCATTTCTTCTTTGTAATAATTTTCACCTGATTCAGTCCAATCTCCAAAGAATAACCAATTTCTTCCATTATCTCCATTAATGTCTCTTTGTTGTAAAAAAGCTCTGAACGGAGCTATACCAGTCCCAGGNCCAACCATTATACAATCAACATCACCATTTTCAGGAAGAATAAATGATCTTGTAGGAGACATAAAAACACCGATAGGAGTCTCTCCAACTTCACATCTATCAGATAGATATCCNGTTGTCAGACCTGCCCTGTCTCTATCATGATAACTGTATCTAACAATTCCAACAGTTAAGTGTACAGTTCCTGGTTCATGTTCGGGACTACTTGCAATTGAATAGAGTCTAGGTTTGAGTCTATCCATTCCATCAATAAATTCTTGTGGAGTGAATGAAATATTACTGAAATCTCTCAAAGTATCGATATAATCTCTAGTCCAGATATAATCTTCCATGGCATGGGAATCGGATGTCAATTTATTCCAAAGTTCTTCAGAAGGATCATTTGGGGACATAATTTGAGAGTACCCCGAAGGTACGTCATCTGTATCTCCTGTACCTTCCCATTCAATTAATGANCTTCCATCAGATGTTGAGGTTCTTTTCCTACTAACAATTTTTATTTCGATTGAACCATTATCACTAACTACTTTGTTTCCTAGATTCTCTATCCACTTTTTAGATACCCTATGGACCTCATACCTCGTCGATAGTGCTTCTCGCAGACTACAAATGCCGAGATTTGTCTCAACTTCTTCATCCCCTGTGAAGCCCCCAAGTGATAGAAGGTCAGAAACAATTTCTGGAGGGCAAATAGGTATTACTCCCAATGCATCCCCTGCCTTGTATTCTAAACCTGAATCGCCTAAATCGAAAACAATATGCCGAGTTTCTTTACCTGAGCCTTCTCCGTTGAGAACATAATTTTCAGTAAGATAAGATGTGTACGGATTTTTAGCACTCCATTGAGAATTAGTTGTAGACATTGCATGACCCCGAATTAACAAACTGCCCGAGTTGAAACATGTTTATGAATAGATGCTGAAGAAGAGTTGAAGTTTAATGACTTAGAAGCGATTAAGTCAAGTCTTAGGTGTATAGTCGACAGACATGATTCGCATCGACTTCCTAGGTACTGGGAATGCTTTTACTCCTTCCGGAAGGCTCCATGCACTAACCCTAGTTGATAAAAAAATCTTGATTGATACGCCTCCAACTCTAATCACACAACTTAGAAGGAATGGCCTTAGTACATCTGATATTGAATATTTATTATTCACTCATTGGCATGCAGATCATACTTTTGGATTTCCATTCTTTTTACTTGAAAGAAAATATATTTCTGATCCGAATAATGAACAAAAATTGAAAATTTATCTCAGGCCGGGAGGAAAAGAAAAATTATCATATTTGTGTAATCAAGGATTTCCAGGAAGCTTAGAAAATTTTGAGCAATTAGCAGACTGGTATGAAGATGAAAAAATGCTTTTAGAAGGTACTAAATGGAGATTTGAAAGGTTTCCAGTTTGTCATACTCCGGAAACTGACCCTCATGGATATGAACTTATACACGAAAGTGGGATCAAGGTATTACATTGTGGCGATTCTGGACCATGTGAAGAGATAGAGAGAAGGGCCGAAAGTGCAGATATTATTATTCTAGAAATGGGGATGCCAGATATTGGTAATTTTCCTTATCATTATACGCCTAATGATATTAGGAAATTTTCAAAAAAGCATTCGAGAAGTTTAATCTTAGTTACACATAATTATGCTAGTTCGAGAGATTCTTTAGAAGGTTTCAGGGTTCCAGATTTACCAGAAAAAGTCTATCAATTGGAAGATGGGGACGCAATTGAGATTGATGACTTTGGTGAAATTAAAATAATAATGAAAGAGTAAAAATTTGTTAATTTCTGAAGGAGTTTAAAAATAAAAGTTAGTTCATTTAATAATGAAACCACTGACAAAATCATACTCTTTCTTCACTTCAGTTTGGAATCACTTATTACCTCTAAGCGTCTCGTCCAGAATCCCCATTGTTCGAGCGACCATCTCAGGGTGTGTCAATAGTACATTGGAGAGTATGTAGAACAATGGTGAGAAATAATGGATGGGAATATTTTCGAGAAAATACTCGGACAAGACTCATTATTTATCGATAGGAAAGCATTTGAGCATGCATTCGAACCAAGTAATCTTCCACATAGAGAGCAAGAAGTTGATTCATTAGTTAGAAACTTAGTTGATGCACTAAACGGACATATTCCATCAAATATGTTACTTTATGGAGTTCCGGGTTCTGGAAAAACAGTAGTAACAAGGTTTGTTCTGAGTCAACTATTAGAGAAGGGGAAAGAAATGGGACATCCCGTCCAAACCTATGAGATTAATTGTAGAAATGTAGATACAAAGTACAGAGTTGTGCAAACACTTGCTAGTCAATTAAAACAACAAGGAGACTATCCAATACCATTTACTGGTTGGCCCACAGATAGAGTACTTGAAACTCTAATTGAAAGAATGGATAGATCTGGTGGGGTACATATCTTAGTTCTAGACGAAATTGACAATCTTGTAGCTAAGGCAGGTTCTGACTTACTCTACAGTTTAACAAATATGAATACACTATTGAGAAAATCTAGATGTTGTATTATTGGAATAAGTAATGACCTTAACTTTACACAAGAGCTTGACCCTAGAGTAAGTTCAAGGCTTAGTCAAGAAGATGTTGTTTTCCACCCATATGGAGCTCAAGAAATACAAGATATCCTTCAAGAGAGAGTGAAAATGGGACTTAAGAATAATTCTCTAGATGCAGGAGTTATCCCGCTATGTTCTGCCTTAGCAGCACAGGAACATGGAGATGCTAGAAGGGCTCTTGATCTGTTGAGAATTTCTGTTCAAAAAGCTGAGCAAAGATCGCAAGATAAAGTAGACCCTAAACACGTACGATTAGCTCAATCACAACTTGAGCACGATCAGGTAACTCCTGTTTTACGAACATTACCTTTACACCAAAAATTGGTTTTATTCTGTATCGTAATTAATGAAGAAAATGGATTAAGGAATATTTCTACAGGTGAAATATTTAGAACATATTCTGAAGCCTGTATGAAAATAAATATTGAAGCATTAACTCCAAGAAGAATTTCAACATTGTTAAATGAATTAGATACGCTTGGATTGATAATGGCTAGAAATGTAAGCAAGGGTAGAGGTGGTAGAAGTAAACAAGTGAATTCTGCAATACCCAAAGGAATTGATTCGATTAAAACACTTAGTAAAAATGAACCTTTAATTGAAGAAGCTGCTCAAGGAAAATATATGTTACAAGGAAGACTTTAACTTCATTCCATAAATGAAAGCGTTAAACCAAAAGTGTAAGTCGCCAGTCGTGATAAACATGGTGCAGGATGACTGGAATGAGGCTCTAACTAAGCCAAGTAGTATGATATCAACTGCTGCGTTAATGCTTGGTTCATGGATTGTTTTGTTATCAATAGTCAATATGTTTGGAGGAGGAGCAGGTCAAGCAGGAGATAAGGTGGCCTGGATTGGATTCTTTGGATTTGGAGGAGATGCATTTGTTTCTTATGATGATGGTTTTCTCTTGGATGATGCAATTTTTGTTATTCTAGGTATTGCCCTTGTAGGTATGGGACTGAGAAATTCTGATGTGAAGAATTGGGCATTGAACTTCTCAAAAAGTGATTTTATGAATAATTTAATCAGAGGCAATAATAGTAAAGAAATTATTTCTAGTTGGCTGGTACTGATTGGTGTTTTATTCTATATTATCTGGAGTATTCANTATGGNGGATGGGTTGACCCAGGAGTATACTCCGTAATGATATCAATGGTAGCATTTGGAGTTGCCCTAGGTATCAATTCAAAAGTAGAAAATTAATTATNTTTATTTTCACAAAGTGATAATATATTCCTACATCTTCTTTTTGAATCTAATCCAGTGATTCTTACCACTACTCCTTTATTCGGCTGCCCATAGATTATTGTAGATTTAATTGGGGCTAAAATATGCAAGAATATTGGCGCTAANTCTTCTTCACCATCTACAATTATTAGAGTTGATTGATNTTTCTCCATCCAATTTTTGACTGCTTTTTTACAAGTGTCGAACAAGGACTTAGTTAGTAAACCAGGAGGATTTTTGCATTTTAGCACATTGTCAAATAATGATTGATTAATTTCTTTGAACCCTTCCCATTTAACTCTCTTTGTCTTTTCATCGATTATAGCAATAGTTGCCCCAGAACCAACGTTTTGCAATGCTCTAACCGTAACATCACCTACACCGATAACAGGCAAATTATACTCTTCTAAACTATTTAATGCACTCTTGATAGCTACCGAATGATCTTCTTCAGGGCCTTCAAATAACTTACCAAATGGGTCTTTAAGCATTGATTCCACTTCCTTAGTTAGATATAGGTCTGATTCAATTATCTGATAATTGAACCAAGATTTACCTTCCCTATCTATTTCCCCCTCTCTGATTCTTGAACTGGAAATTATTTCTCCATTTTCAGATAATTCATGTGGGACTGAAATTATTGATAGTGGATACAACCCCTCTTCTTCACGCATAGAATTTATTTTTTTACAAGTGGAAAGAGTATCATCTGTACAAAAAATCATTTTTGCAGAAGGATGAGAGGTGGCAACTCCGAACTCATCTAGTAATTCATGAAAAGTAACTCTAGAATTTTCTTTTGAGGAAAGACTGTCTCTAATTAAATTACATCTATCAAACCAAGAAGAAATTCTTGGATCTTTTTGTAAAGCGATTTTATCTGACAAAACCCAAATTTCTAATAAATCGCAATTTGAAAGACATGAACTAATCAGTTTTTGATGCCCCACATGGAAAAAATCGAACGTTCCACCGACCAGTCCGATACTACTCATAGTAGTCCAGAGGCGTACATATGACTTGAGAACTACGGAGAAAATGTGTGCCCCGGAGTGTAACGGAACCTTTCACCGTACTTTCGTACTCTGGTTCCTGACCCCACCCCGGGACGTATGTTGGATTATGGGGTAGTCCCTAGAATCATCCCTTTTGGTCAACAGGGGACCTTACATAATCCATACCGTCTGTATTGCGCCAGAGGTCATCCTCAGAGGAATAATCTCTTCAATTATTCACAAATAGTCACTCTGGTCTTCGACAGACGGAGACCCAAATCTGTGGTACCGAGTTTCATCCTATCACCTCCGGCTGGGGGTTTTGTCAACTCGGTGTTGCCAGTTGGGCAGACATTCTAAATGATATTCATTCAATAACTCATCGATTACAAAAATAATTTATTTTCTCAAAAAAAAGGATAATTAGAGGTTTATTGATGCTAGATTATCATGAAAACCTGTCTTTCTTAACAGCAACCGTTCACCAACTATTGAGTCTCCAAGAAAAATTTCCTGCGGGGAGAAATTTGGCCATTTCTCAATTGGCTGAGCTAACCAACCGGAGAGGTGATGTATTCTTCCAGTTAAAGGAGGGGTTCCACTTATCGAACATTCAACCGCATCCAACAAGTCCAATAATGAATTTGCAGAAATTGGTAAGTCATCTCTTCCTCTTCTTCCCCTGAGTCTTCGTACTAGAAGTGGGTACAATTCTGGATCGAATCCAGGATGTAGAAAATTTTCTAACCCTGGAGCGTTGGAAGATTCTCCAATGGGCCTTAGTACTAGAGCCGGCCAAGGATGTGGATGTGAAAATAACCACTCACTGGATTCCTCACTGCTAAGCATCTTCAGTAGAATCTCAGATGACAGGGGAGACCACCAGTCATAAGGCAATCTCTTGGTAATAAAATCTAATTCTTCTTTAGATAATTCTCTGCCTTCTAAAGAAAAATTTACCAATGAAAACCAAACTCTAAGATCGTGATCAGATGGTAAATTTTTTGCAGTTAATTTTATCTTTTCAAGAACTTTNTTAAAATCTTGATTATTATTACGTTCAGAATCGAATAACCAAGATACACCCTGAAGAGCTGCTAAAGATTTTTTTGGAGGTGAAGATATCCAGGCTTCTAATGACCANCTGATTAAGTCATCATGAAGAGAATCTGGAATCCAAGCAGCATTGGCCAGAAATTGAGCGGCTACCCAAGAAGTCCCAGGTGAGGCCTCAAAGAAATCTACTACAGGTCGTGTCTTAATGGTGGTTTGACTATCTTCTCTAATTTTTTGTCCAAGTTTTTCTGCAAAATATTCTAAGATATCTTCATTTGCCTGGTCTGCTAATTCTGCAATTTTATCCAATGGGATATGATCAATATCAAACAAAATTAGCCAATCAATAGGTAATCTATCTCTCAATCGTTGCCATCTTGGCCACCTTGTTGCCTTAGGAGATGCTATCCATGCTGCAATTGGATATCTTGCTTCCATCTGATTTGCCCATTGTTCATTACCGCTAGGGAATTGAGAAATGGCTGAATTAATCATCGAAACATATCCCGTCGCTAATTCTTCAAATTCTGAATTAAATGATTTCTCAATACCCATCAATTTCCAAGGATTAATGTCCATTTGTGTATCGTCGTCATTCCTATGAATGATATTGGGAATACTATCTATCAATTTCAAACATATAATTTCGTTACTTGAAGTTTTGAGTCTTAACCAAGGAAGAGGCCTCAAAATATCGTTATATAGAAGATTTGAAGACTCTGTAACTGAACAAATTTTCCCCTTTATCAGAATTCTTAATTTAGGATGGTTGATAACGTCCGAAGTAATCGAATCTGGAAAATTTTCATCAATTTCCAATACCAAAGAAGGACGGTTTTCATCGGCAATAACCCAACCAATCAATGATTCAATTGCATTTTGACCAAGAGCCCTTGTATCTAAATTTCTAATTTCGGATTCTTCATTCGTGAAGGATTTATTGCCCCAATCCCTTCTAAATTTACGCCAAGTAGAGTCATCAGTTCTAACCTTCCTAGTTGATATGATTCTATCTTTGAGAGATTGTACTCTTCTCTTTAACTCGCTCTCAGGTAGTCTTGGATGCGCTTTATGAATCCATATATCTAATGAAGAAAGTGGGAAAGAATCTCCTACAATATTCAATCCAGCAAGATTTGCTATGACTAAAGAGTTGACACTTGTTGTCCTAATAAGCATAGTCCGGGACAAACTATCAGGAAGTATAGCAACTATTGGCACCTTAGGCCTTATTTCCTGACTTAATTCATGACACTCTCCGAGAATCCAATCTCCTCGATGGAATGTATTTTCATTTAATGGAGGAGGTTGTCTTGATTTTGGTAAATCATACCATACACCGAAAGTCATTGCTAATTGCATATTTTCGTTTATCAAATTAGCTCTAATAACGCCAATGACAGAAGATTGACCTGTATAAGTATCGATTTTTCCTAAATCTGTAGAGGTTGGTGGTGCTTGAGCGGTTTCCATTGTCTGTAAATCAAACCATCTTGGATCTTTTTCTTTGAAAACTGCCCAGTTCCAACGAACCCCATCATTTCCGATGGAATCATTGTTACTATCTTCTGAATTAGGAGGCCTATCCGGAATAAGTATCATTGGAGACTTTGGAGTTGAAGATAAACCGACTAAAACATTACTTCCGTCTCTATCCAAGATACAAAATTTACCAGGAACTGTCGGTAATGGAAGCGCTTCTAAAGCCCTACTTTTCTCATCTGAGCTAATTCGATTCCATCCTAATTCAGTCAGATGAAGATAAGCTCCCCTACTTCCGGCAACTAGATCGCTGGAGACTAGTCCCTCATTTCTAAGTTTTCTAAGCTCTGCAGAGGCATGAGGAATTTGGAGTCCAATTTCTCTGGCCAATGATGTAACAGTTGCTCCACCTTCAGATAAACGATTTAGTAATCTACGTCTATATCTACTACGAATTTTTGTAGGTGTGGAAATGAAACTAGGAAATTCTACTATTTGCCTATCTTCTGACACCATTGACCCTCTCCGAAATCAGCCACTTCAAATCTATGTATTAAATTATCTATAATAGTTACATTTTGTTACATATTTCTAGTGGAAAAATAACCGGTTCCATTTTAACACTGAAAAATAACATAGAAATAGTACCAATTAGCGCAACGATATGTAACTAAATTGAACAATAAGTTGCAGAAGCGTTATATTACCCCCCGTCGCCCTACCTATATCGAACCGGCAGCCGAAGCCGATTGATTGAGAGGTGCAAATAATGGATACGGAAAAAATTCGTAATTTAGTTAAAAAGCACCTATCGGAAAAACCTAGGAATACCGTTGAGATAAAACATTGGTTATCTAGAAATATTGATTTGAAAGATAATTATGATTTAGCTGCGATTCTAGAATCTGATCCTAGTATTATCAGAATAGGAAGAGTTAGGAAAAGCGGATTAGTAGGTAAGGAATCACCATTATCGGAATGGGCTACCGATAAGTGGGTCTTGCATCATGAAAGAGAACAGCCTAAAAAAAATGGAGATGAGTAAATATGAGAACAACCAGATTAAGACAGAAAATAAANAAGTTNCTTGATACAAAAGGAGAAGCAAATACAACCGAAATACTAGAACACGTAAACTCAACTATGAGGCATGGTACAACGCCTCAACAATTAGGTAATGTTTTGTCAAAAGACAAGGATATAATGAAAATCGCAACTACAAAACGTGGCGGAGCTCTTTCAGGTCGNTATGAAATATGTGTGTGGCAGTTACGCCCTGGCTCTCAAGAAAATAACGAATGAAAATTGTTAATTCTCTAGTTCTGAACTCCAATCTCCAGTTCGTGCTAGACTGTTCATTCTTGAACGATGTAAAAACACTGATTGGCTGCCTTTATCGTCACCTTTAGCCCATGTTTTTAATGCATTAGCCAATAGTGCTCTGCCAAATGAATACGATAATTGCCATGGATGATTAATGTCCATAGCGTTCATTAGATTAAGATGGGCTGTTGCGTCTTCATCAGATTGCCCTCCTGAAAGAAATACAATTCCCGGAAGATTATGAGGGACATGCTTTGTCAANCAATCAACAGTCATTTCAGCTACTTTTTCTCGTGANATTTGATTATTACAAGAATTACCAGCAATAATCATATTAGGCTTAAGTAAAGCACCGGGGAAATGGACTCCTTGNATGCGGCATTGCTCAAAAGTAGCTTCTAAAATTGAGGAAGTTACTTCAAAGCAGGTTTGAGCATTATGAGATCCTGCCATTAACACCTCTGGCTCAATGATAGGAACTAATCCTTGCTCTTGACAAATAGATGCATATCTGGCTAATGCATGAGCATTCGTTGAAATACAAGCTTCAGAAGGTTTTCCATCCCCTATTTCNATAACTGCACGCCACTTGGCGAAACGCGCACCCATTGAGAAATATTCCTTACATCTTTCTCTTAGACCGTCTAGGCCTTCAGTGATTTTTTCACCATCATGATTGGCTAAATCTTTCGCGCCTGTATCGACTTTGATTCCCGGATAGACACCCAAAGATGAAAGTGCATCAGGAATAGTTCTACCGTCAGGCATTTTCTGCCTAATNGTTTCATCAAATAATATGACNCCACTGATATATTTTTCATATCCATTAGCAGAGAATAAATTCGATCTGTACGCATTTCTTGTCTCAGGAGATGCAGAAATACCTACTGCTTCAAGTCGATTTGACATAGTTCCATTACTCTCATCGGCTGCAAGAATCCCTTTACCATCTGCAACTAATTCACGCGCTGTTTTCTCAAGAAGTTGAGTGTCCATACAATATCCTCATACTAACGTGAAGGGTTTAGGAAATGAAGGCATCGCTTTGACAATCCGAATCAACTATGATGGAAACCATTAACAAATTTATGTATGCCATTAGACACATCAATAATTTCAGATTCAACAGAATATTTCCCATTTTCAAATGATACACCTTTAGTACGACCAGGACAAACTCCAGTACCTATGAATAATGCATCATCTGAAGAACACAAATCATCTCTTTCCCAAAGCCTTTCAATATCACCATCGATCATTTCTTCGGCTCTAGCTCTATGGCCATCATTTTTGAAAACTAATCNACCCTGGAATGGAGCATTCAAACCTCTCAGNGCGGTGGCAGTTATCACTCCTTCAGGAGCAGCGCCAATTCCCATTAACAAATCAATTTCAGAATTGGGATCTGCTGCGTTCAAACATGCAGCAATATCGCCATCTCCTATCAGAACTACGTTTACAGATAAATCATTCAATTCTTTGATCAAATTCTTATGGCGAGGCCTGTCCATAACAACAACATTCAAACAATTAATCGGCTTATCTAAAGCATTAGATGTCGCCTCAATGTTATAAGCTGTAGATGCATCTAGAAAAATTTCCCCCATTAATTCAGCAGAACCTGATATTTTATTCATATAGCAATCAGGGGCATGTAAAAGAGCACCTCTGGGAGCTGCGGCAAGTACAGCCATGGCATTGGGTAAATCGTAAGCTACATGATTCGTACACTCAAGTGGATCTACTGCAATATCNATTGAAGGAGAATTCATGTCTCCTTGCAATGATCCAAGAGGTTCNCCTATCCATAGCATCGGCGCATCATCTCTTTCACCTTCACCAATGGCAACTCTTCCATTAAATGGAACTTTATCAAAAACCGCCCTCATTGCTTCTACTGCAGCACCATCTGCGGCTTTACCATCTCCTTTACCAATCCATTTTGATGCTGCAATTGCAGCAGATTCTGTGGCNTCAAGGAAATATTTCTCTAAATCAACGGTTGCCATATTNCCTCGGAGCAGCAATCAGCATTCAATTATGTTGGTCTCCTTTGCTCTTTTTCAGTACTTGAACTCCATTGATTCTGGAATCAGGATATTGCCCCTCAGAATCTTTCTCAACAGATTTTAACATATCCCAGGCACAAAGTAATCCTGCATTTACTCCACATAATGCTTCCATCTCAACTCCAGTCCTCCAATGGGTACGAACCGTCACAGTACATCTGAGATTACTACCTTCAATTTCCCAGTCGACCGAGCAACCCTCAATCGGAATCGTATGACAGTGAGGAAGAATTCTAGGAGTCTCTTTTACCGCTTGTATCGATGCAATTGTTGAAATTTCTCTAACATCACCTTTTTTTGAGCGCCCTTTTACTGCTTTAATTCCTGAGGTGGATAACGTTAACACTCCGGTTGCTATTGCCTCGCGAAATACTATATCCTTACTACCAACATCGACAATAGCAGACCATGAATTTTCTAACTCATCAATACCCATGCACACTTCGGAGTCAGTAATCATTATTCAGATAAACGGAATAAAAATCAGCCAATAATTTAACCAAGTCCTTGTTTCCAAATCTCACCGTCAGATCTGACTTCTTTTTTCCATAATGGAGCTTGTAATTTGAGTTCATCTATCAACCAAGAACATGCTTCGAATCCTGAAGCTCTATGTTTAGAACCTACATGAATACAAACTATCGGTTCGGATGGTTGCACGCTTCCAGTTCTGTGAGCAATCAAAACAGAATGAATGCCAAACATATCGATTGACTCATTGCCGATCTTCATCAGTATTTCATGTAATTTTTCTTCCCAAGAATCAAATTCAAGCCTCAAAACCTCGATACCATCATCTTCTCCGCGAGTCAAACCAACAAAAGATACTACACTACCACACCCTTCAACATTCAATAATGTTCGAAGATTTTCTGGATCAAGAATTTTTTTTTCAACTCTGGCTATTACATGCTTTTTGGTCAGGAATCAAACCCCCCTGAACTGTGCCAACGTAAATAATCGCATGAACTCTTTTATTTCTTGGTTACAAAAACCTTTCAAACGATATACCTCATTCGAAATGCATGAAGGAGAGGATTGATATCCTTGGAGCCGGACTTTCAGGACTGGCTGCAGCAACAATCCTTGCTAAAGCAGGCAAAGAAGTTCATGTACATGAAATACGTAAGGATAGCGGAGCTAGATTTGATGGGGACTTTCAAGGAATTGAGAATTGGACTAGCGAAATTGACTTCTTTGAAGAAATGAAATCATGGGGCTTAGACCCTGATGAATTCAAGTCAAATGCATTTGATGTTATTGATTTAATTCATCCAGACGACGTTATTACAAACCCAGTCACGAATGGGACTGCTTTCAGAGTTGTGGAGAGAGGAACTGATGAACACTGTATAGATCAAGGATTCAAAAGGATGGCTATTTCAGCAGGAGCTAAGATACATTATGAAACCAGAGTTAAACCTGAAGATTGTGATATTATAGCAGCAGGGCCTAAGGATTCCAGTGCTATCGCATTTGGAGAGATTTTTCACACAGATCACCCCAATCATGTTTCATTTCAATTGAATGATAAATTAGCACCGGGAGCCTATTCCTACCTAATCATAATTGACGGAATTGGATTAATTTGTACTTGTTTATGGAGAAAACAAAAGAAATCTGGAAGGTATCTGAATGAAACAATTGCTTGGTATGAATCTCATTATGAGTTAAACAGAATCCCGATTAAAAGAGTGGGGGGTAAAGGGGATTTTAGCCTTCCTCAAAAATACACTCATGAAAACAAAATTTATGTTGGTGAGGCAGGAGGATTACAAGATTTTATGTGGGGTTTTGGTATGAGATATGCAATCACCAGTGGAGTATTAGCAGCGCAATCAATTCTTGATGAATGCGACTATGAAACAGAAGTCAGAAAAAGGCTAGTACCTCTAATAAAAACAAGTGCGATTAATAGGTTCCTAATGAATAGAGTTGGAGATAGAGGATTTAAATTTGTGGCAAACTACTGGATGAGAGACCAAAGGAAAAAAGGAGATGGATTGAGATTTATGAAATGGGTATATCAGCCAGGAATTTTCAGAAAATCTCTCTGGCCTATAGTAAAAATTTCAATGCTGAGAAAAAAGAAGTTAGATGATGGAAGAGTAGTTCACAGAATGCCATTCAGGGAATCTTTGAGAAGAGATAATTGGGAACCTAGCGATAAGGCTTTAGATATTGGAGAACAATGGGATAAAGTTAGGAAAACTGGGGCAAGTCTCTCATTTAGCGAATCTGACAGTTGAAGTCAGCATTAATCTGATTCCGTTTCTTTCATTAACGAATCATCAGTGCGAGGGGTATGACTTCATGGCCAGACCTTGAGCCTATGCCCAACAAACTAGTGAATTATGGCGTTACCGAAAACGGTATAGCTATTATTGAATTAATATCAGACACTGATGGAAAACCTCTCGAAGAAGGTAGAACATCTGTTAACACTTATACTCGTGAAATGTGGGAAGATATTGATATGGCAATTCTAAATGCGAGGTTCGATGGGAACGTTTCCGTGATACTACTTACCGGCCATGGTGAGAAATTCTTCTCTGCAGGTGCAAGTATAAACTATCTAAACACATTATCTCCAAGATACAAATACTTCTTCTGTTTACACGCCAATGAGACTCTTTCTCGTCTAGAACAAACTCCAAAATTAGTTATTGCTGCTCTCAATGGTCACACTGTTGGCGGAGGACTTGAGATAGCAATGGCTGCAGATATTAGGATTGCTCATAAAGGAAACTTTCAAATTGGCCTCCCTGAAGTATCTCTAGGAGTTCTTGCAGGAACTGGAGGGACTGCTAGATTAGCACGCCTGGTAGGAAAGGCAAGAGCAATGGAAATCATGGTTACAGGAAGAAAATTTTCTTTTGAAGAAGCCAGGGATATGAACTTAGTTCACGATATTTACGATAGCATCAGTTTAGATGAGTTTAGAATGGATGTACTAGATTATGCAGGACAATTCACTTTACCTCTAGCCGCAGCAAAGGCGATTGGTAATATCAAACGTAGTGTACAAAGTGGTATCGAAATACCTCTTGAATATCATCTAGCTTTAGAAAGAGAACTACAATCAGATCTGTTCCAGTCTGAAGATGCGAAAGAAGGAATTGCATCTTATGTAGAACGTAGAACNCCTAGGTTCAAAGGAAAATAAAATACTGTGCTAAATGTACATTTATTCATATACTAATATCTCTCCGGCAAATATATGTCAGGTAGCGAAATAGTAGAAGGATATACACCAAACTTTGAGGCTTGGATTAGAGACTTCAATGAGTGGCAAACAAGAATTGGTTTCGACCCGTCTTGGTTAGGAGATTACAGATTCGACATTAAATTCGATTGGGACACCGCAGGAGATTCTATCGAATTTGGGGATTTCAAAGGTATGCCTAAGTGGGAAAGAAGAATGCAAATACCACAACAGAACATTAGAGATGCAATTATCAGCATGGTCAGCGTACAAGGAGATACNGAATTTGCGAGCGTAGAGCAGCANAACCATCTNTTAGCAACTGCTCCAACTGAATACGACAAAAAATCTGCTCTTCGAATCATGTGCGAAGAACAAAGACATGGCTGGCAAATGGCTTACTTATTGTGTACTTATTTTGGAGAACAAGGTGTTAGAGAAGCTGCAAAGTTACTGGAAAGAAATGCNCAAGATGGAACAAGAATTTTGGGTTCTTTCAATGCTCCAATAGATCATTGGCTGGACTTTTTCTGTTTTACACACTTCATTGACAGAGATGGTAAATATCAACTAAAGATGCTTAGTACATCTTCTTTCAAGCCGCTAGCAGCGTCAATGGGACCTATGCTAAAAGAAGAGTCGTTCCATCTTGGAACTGGTGCAAATGGNCTTAGAAGAATAGTTAAGCAAGGAGTCATTCCTTGTGAATTATTGCAAAAATATTTGAATAAATGGATTAGTACTGGTTTGGATTTGTTCGGTACAGATGACTCAACTAGTGCACAGTGGGCCTATGTTTATGGTGTAAAAGGAAGATATGATGAGAGAGAGAGTGATGTTGAAGCTGATAGAGAACATCTGAATGAGGCAAGTCGTGAATTATACTTCCAAGAACTTCGTGAAGAAATGCGTAGAATTAGTTCCGCTAGAAAAGAAGGTGAACCAGAGCTATTC
This sequence comes from Methanobacteriota archaeon, assembly GCA_002686525.1. Taxonomy (GTDB): domain Archaea; phylum Thermoplasmatota; class Poseidoniia; order Poseidoniales; family Thalassarchaeaceae; genus MGIIb-O2. The sequence goes on from NZDA01000006.1 coordinate 35,888, forward strand.
ATTCCATCTGATAAATTTAACAGAGGTATAGGAAATTATGCAGGGAAGAATTATACAATCCACGGAGAAAAATTTGAAGGGACTGATGAAGAATATCAAGAATATTTAGTCAGTGTTTTACCGACCCAAGAAGATGAAGANAAATTGATGAATGACTACATGAAGAAAGAATGGATTCAATATCGCGAATGGAAAGGAAACTGATTAGTGGGTGATTTAATGCAACATGTAGCCTTACTAGCCTTCGATAAAGAAAAGTGCAAACCATTCTTTGATAGATTAACTGAATTGTTCTATGAACATCATCATTCTGAACACCAGAATGCTGATGAATATGAGAGATTACTTTACATGGTTAAGAAACCATATGACAATAACATGTTAGACATGATAGATGAATGGATGGGGCTCTCTAAGAGGGAATGGAGAGAAGATACAACTAGAGAGGTTAAACTCGCCTTGTATGCGATTAGATACCCAGATACTCTACTATTAGATAGTTTCACGGAGAATCCTAGATCTGATATTAGGAGACTTTCAGCGTATTTACATTTTACACATCACACATATGCAATTTGGGATGAAGATACNAGAAAAGGTCTAGAAAAAATTGGAATTAATATTCCGCAGACAGAGGCTGCTGACCCATTCATCTATGGAGCATACGTTAGCGCTATTGAACTATTGAAAGATGTTGCTCCTTTCACATGCTTCCTAGAACACGATGTTCCAAGGCAAAGGTTGTTCCAGTCCGCTCTTGCTGCTTATGGAAGAGAAGAATGAGNAATACCTATTTCCTATGACCATGACGAATGGTTATGNAAGTACGCACTGTAGCCGTCATAGGAGCAGGNACGATGGGAGCGGGGATNGCTCAAGTATGTGCTCAAAGTGGATGGCATACAAGAATTTTTGATGCTTTTCCTAATAGTCTAGAAAATGGAATAGAGAGAATAAAATCATTCTGGGAAAAGGGAATTGAAAAAGGAAAAACTANTGAAAAAGAAAAAGATGAATGGAGTCAAAATTTAGTACCGTGTTACGAATTATCAAATGCCTTGGAAGGTGCAGATTTAGTTATTGAAGCCGTTCCCGAGATAATGGAACTAAAAAAAGAAATATTTCTAAAAATAGAAAAGATGGCTCCAGAATATTCAATCTTAGCTACGAATACATCTAGTTTACCAATTTCTGAAATCGCAAACATTACTAGTTGTCCCGAAAGAGTAATTGGAATGCATTTTTTCAACCCTGTCCCAATAATGAAACTACTAGAATTAGTTAAACATGAAAAATGTTCTAAAAAAACTATTAATTTAGCAAAATCNGTTGGTAAAAAGATGGGGAAAGAGACAATTTTGGTTAATGATGTTCCTGGTTTTGCGACTAGTCGGCTAGGTGTTGTTCTTGGAAACGAAGCCATCAAAATGTTATCTCAAGGCGTTGCTTCAGCCAGCGATATTGATACCGCAATGAAGTTGGGATACAAACATCCAATGGGTCCATTAGAACTTTCAGATTTAGTAGGTCTAGATGTTAGGAGAGATATTTTGAATAGTTTAGCCGAATCATTTAATGACGAATCATACAGACCTCATCCGCTATTAGAAAAATTAGTTTCGGAAGGAAGTATGGGTCGTAAAACGAATAAAGGAATCTACATCTGGGATGAGAATGGTAAGAAAGAAAGAGAGGACTTACCGTAATAGGTGTATTTCATATGTCAAGCCTATTAGTAGAATTGATTGGAATCGTAGCCGGTTCTCTCGGAGTATTTGCTTGGATNCCACAAGTAAATGAGGTTTGGAGAGAGAAGAAGCATGAAGGGATTTCATTACCAACATTATACTTAATTTGTACAGCATTAATATTATGGCTNATTTATGGTTTTATCATCGGGTCAATTGCGATAATNATTTCTAACTTGGCAGCATTATCTTGTATACTATTTTTGATGTACGGGGTAATTGAATTAAGGAAGACAGAATNACAACTATTCTTCTCCGAATTTAGGAGATCTTTTTTCTAAAAATGCAGAAACACCTTCTGCGAAATCAGGAGTCATTGAAGAATTAGTGATTAACAATTTCTCAAACTCAAGTTGAGTTTCCATAAAAGTAGATGTGGAAGCATCGATTAACTGCTTAGTAGATCTACGACTTGATTCAGCCCAATTACCCCATTTCTCAGCTTTTTTAATGGCACATTCTAATAGCCCCTCAGATTCGATTAATTCGTCAACTGCGCCGTAACGATATGCCGTTTCTCCATTCCAAACTTCATTATCAAAAAAGAATTTCTTTGCCCTTTGTGTTCCAACAAGTCTAGGGAGTAACCATGTAGTACCACCATCAGGAGATAGTCCTAGAGAAAAGAATGCAGCAGCTAACTTAGCATCTGGAACACATATTCTATAGTCTGCGCATAATGCTAAACCTAAACCGCCACCTGCAGCAGAACCGTTAATTGCTGCAACAAATACTTTTTCAGATGCACGGATTTTCAATTCCATCGGATGAAGAATTGAGGTGAGGCCACCTACTAAATCGGAAATAGTACCATCATCAATAGCNGAAGCAAATGCATCTATATCTCCTCCAGAACAAAAGAATTTCCCACTACCTGTCATTACTATTGATTTAGTTGTAGAATCTTCAAGTAAACTATCTATGGTATCTGACAATAATTTTGTCGATTCTAAATTTAACCCATTTCTTGATGTTTCAATAGATAAAGTAACCAAAGCTACACCCTTAGGGAGATGTTCAACTGTAATTGACATGATTATCCGAGTAGGTATTCACTATTAGAATGCGTGAATATCTAAAGTAAGTACTCCTCGCATTGTCCATGCACATACGGGACCGACTGTACATTAATGGAGAATGGATTCAACCAACGGGGACTGGAAGTATAGATGTAATTAATCCTGCAACAGAAGAAATAATTGGGAAAATTCCTGTTGGNTCTGANAAAGATATTGATAAAGCGGCCTCTGCGGCAAGGATTGCTTTTGATTCATGGTCGAAAAGCAGTATAGAAACTAGGATAGAAATCCTGAATGCTCTTTCAAACACACTCAAAGAAAGGGGAGAAGATATCGCTCAAACTATTACTTCCGAAGTTGGAACTCCTATTGGATATTCTAGAGTTGCAATGGTTGGAACTCCGAGAGTTGTTTCTAGAAGTTATGCAAAAATTCTAGAAAGCTTTGATTGGGAAGAAAAAGTTAGAAATTCAATTATTTGTAAAGAACCTATCGGAGTTTGTGCCTTTATCACTCCATGGAACTTCCCACTTCATCAGATAATCGGCAAGGTTGCTCCTGCTATCGCTGCTGGCTGTACAATGATATTAAAACCATCAAAAGAGGCCCCATTAAGTGCGTTTATTCTAGCAGATATATTACATGAAATAGGATTACCACCTGGAGTTTTTAATTTGGTTTCAGGACATGGCTCAGAAATTGGAAATTATATGTCTAGTCATCCGGAAGTAGATATGGTATCTTTCACAGGTTCCACGGGAGCGGGAGTTGCTGTGAGTGAAGCTGCAGCTGCAACTGTAAAAAGAGTAACATTAGAATTAGGTGGTAAAAGTGCGAATGTAGCGCTAGATGACGCAGACCCTATTTTAGTCGCAAAAAAAGCCATAGGTGCTTGTCATCAAAACAGTGGTCAAACATGTTCGGCACTGACTAGACTAATTATACCGAAATCTATGAGTGAAGAGGTTTACAAAATCATTGCAGAGAAAAATGATTCTTACAGTGCAGGAGATCCTTTAGATGAGAATACAAGATGTGGACCTATGGTAAGTCTGAGGCAACAAAAAAGTGTTACAAAATATATTGAATCCGGAATTAATGAAGGAGCNACTCTGATTTCAGGAGGTCTTGGAAAGCCTGATGGAATTATCAAAGGTTATTACGTGAAACCAACTGTATTTGCCGACGTTACTCCTGAAATGAAAATTTGGAAGGAAGAAATTTTTGGTCCAGTGCTAGTTATCACTACTTATGATGATGAAGATGAAGCCATCATGTTAGCAAATGACTCGGTATATGGTTTGTCAGGAGGAGTGTGGTCTAAAGATGAAGAACGGGCAATCAGATTTGCAAAACTAATGAGAACCGGTCAAGTAAGTGTAAATGGTGGAGCGTTCAACATAAGTGCACCTTTTGGTGGATATAAGCACTCTGGAAATGGGAGAGAACTTGGGACTCATGGACTAGATGAATTTTTAGAAATTAAATCTATACAGCTTTAACTTATGATTAGATTATTTTCCAAGCCATTTAGGAGATTCTCGATTTAGAAATGCATTAACTCCTATTTCCTTATCTTCTGTGTCGAATAAAGCTACGAACTCCGATCTCTCCATTAGTACGCCTTCACTGAATGGTAAATCAAGAGAGGCCCTTACTGCTCTTTTCGCCACTTTAGTAGTGTAAGGTGATTTATTTGCGATATTTTCTGCTAACTTCATAGTGGTTTGTTTAAGATTTTCAGGAGAAGTTACTGAGTTTACTAAACCACAAGAAAGGGCTTCCTCGGAATCAAGCATTTCTCCAGTGAGTACCATTTCTAGGGCTTTCCCATATCCCACTAATCGGCAGAGTCTTTGAGTGCCTCCCCCTCCAGGGATTAGTCCTAAATTTATCTCTGGCGTACCAAACTTTGACCTGTTAGAAGCTATCCTAATATCACATGAAAGTGCTAACTCCGTACCTCCGCCCAAAGCAAAACCATCAATCATTGCTATAGTTGGTTTAGAAAGATTCCACACTCTCTCCCAAGCATTATCTTCGAAAAATTCTCTCACATCATCTGAATTTTTCCCAACAAACTCAGAAATATCAGCACCCGCTGCAAAAGAAAATGGCTTAGCTTTCTTACCCTCTGGAGGAGTATTTGGAGATGCACCTGTGATTACAATAACTCTAATTGAATCATTAGATTCCGCCATATTACAAGCCTCTTTTAACGCTTTATGAGATTCTGAATTCAAGGAATTTAATTTATCTGGACGATTTAAAGTCCAAAGTGAAATCAGACCTCCTTTGGGAAAAGTACCTTCAACAGGGATGTTTTCAATTAGCATTACTTCGTCATTCATATATTGTCGAGTAGGAACGAATGTTTGAACGTACGGTTGAGAAGATTTCATTCTTTTTCAACAGGTGGAGGTGGCATTGGAGGAAGACCTGGNGGAGGTGGCATTGGAGGAAGACCTGGCGGAGGTGGCATTGGAGGAAGGCCTGGTGGCAATGGTAAATCATTGTCTACAAGTAATGATTCTGATTTAGTATCATCATTTTCTGTTGCTTTACTCTCAACTACTAATGGTACTGTTAACTTCAATATTCTTGTATTATCAATTCTAACATAAGAAACTCCTAGAGGCTTACTATCATCATATTCTTCAGATTCTTCGATTATTGTAAGACCATGATTAGGATCTTTCAATAAAGTTGTGAGATCTTCGCCATCTTCAACTTCGGTCCACAAACGAGCTTTAGCTGCTCTTCTTTCTGCTAAGGCCATTCTTCTCTTCCTTTCCAAACTAGAACGTATTTCTGCCTGTCTAGACCTTCTCTGATCGACATAATCTTCTATCTCAGATTCCATCTCTGATTGAGCATCAGAAGAAATCACTAGCTTCTTAGCAAGTATTGTACCGTCTGCTGGTTCAACTGCCCCTAAAGTTGGAGGAGGCATTATTGGCATAACTGGCGGTTCCGGCAAATCTACGGGACTAGCCGTTGTTGCGGGCATAGGTGGCGGAATTGGAATCGGATTTTGACTTATTTTTTTACGACTTCGCTGTAATTTTTCGTCAGGTTCAGAACTTACAATAGCTAAATCTTCTTCCATATCTGATTGAATAATTGGGGCCATTGTTTTTTCGTTATTTGTTTCCTTGTCAATAATTTTAGGAGGAGGAACTACTAGCTTTTGATTACCTGTGAACATCATGATCGCCAACATTGACAATAGAACTACTCCAGCAGCAACTGAAGAAGTTAAATCCAATCTTCCTTGAAAAATAAAGAATAAAATAAAACCGATGAATATTGAAAACCAACCAATAATTCTCATCAAAGATGGCATAATATCAACCCTCCGAGTGGGACATCTGACTTCACCTTGACGGAGGTTTGAGTTCATCATAAAGAATTCTTAGAGACTCGCCTCTGTGAGAAAACAAAGCTTTTTCATTTTCTGACATCTCGGCAAAAGTACGACCATCTCCAGATTCAGGGACAAAGATTGGATCGAAACCAAAGCCATTTACTCCTCTAATTTCTGTTGAGATTTTTCCTGAACATTTTCCCAAAGCAGAATAATATTCCCCATTTTTATATAAAATTGAATACGCACGAAATTCAGCAATACGTTCAGGGTTTCCCGAAAGGATATCTAATAATCCTTGATTACCAATCGTTTTTGAAACATAAGAAGAGTAAACCCCTGGAAACTCATTTAGAGATTGGATGAATAATCCCGAATCTTCCACTAGTAGCGCATTATTTTCAAATCTAGTTNCAGAAATTAATCTTAATGCCTGTTCAATTTTATATCTTGAAACTATTTCTATAGAGTTTGATTGTGGTTCTATCAGTTTGGGAGGATGCCCATCGATTAGGAATTGTTCGACAGTGTAACCTAGAGGAGATAGTATGCGATTTGCTTCTGTAACTTTATTTTTATTACTGGTCAGAAAAAGTACTTTCATAATTATCACTCATTACTAAGCATGATACCTTACTCTACCTNTAATTGAATTAAATCTGTCAATTACCTCTGATGCTGAAGGGGAAAAAATCTCTTTTGAATGAGAAAGATACCCCTCAATCATTGCTTCAATTGCTCCTTCTTCTTCAAAATGACTTGCATTCAAACATTCATGTAGAACTTGTAGATCAAGACCTAGATGCTCTATTTCGGGTGTTATTTTAGAAAGACCAAAATCAATAAGTGTCAAATTTCCGCTATCGTCTATAATCACATTNTGTGTAGTTAAATCTCCATGAGAGATTCCTAATTCATGCAATTNCCTTATTAGACGTCCAAAATCTCTAATCTGCTTAANACCGGATTTACCAATCAATAAAGATTCGTATAGTGTTATTCCATCTACCTCTGATAAGATAATCCATCCTTCATCAATATCCACATCGAATAAGGACGGACATGCAACCTTGGTTGAATGAAGTTTGGTTAACACTCTTACTTCTACAGACAGTCTTTGACGTATTAATCTTCTATCTAAATCAGGATGGCGATATGTACGACGGTTTCGTTTTTTCAAAACTGCCCTTTCTCCCATCCAATAACCCGAAAAAACTGTGGCTTCAGCACCTTGATGGAGTGTTTTCGAAGTTTTCCATAACGGCATCGACTCGTTAACCACGTGTACCGGAGATGACATACCTTGAAAGAGGTTAAACCTGACCAATGAGCGAAATCATATGACGATGGACCTCCCTAAGGCACCCAAAAATCATGGAAAGGTAGAGCCGAAGTTGTACTCCGACTATGAGATCGAAGAGGAAGCGAAGAGATTAATTGAGTCAATAAAACAGCCAGAGAGATGGACTCTAGAACACTGTAAAACTATAGCTCCATATACTCTAGAGATAAATGAATTGAAGAAAGAAAAAGATGTTTATCTCATAGCCCATTCATATCAAACTCCAGATATTATCTATGGAGTTGCAGACGAAGTTTCAGATAGTTATTCTCTATCGAAATCTGCTAGAGATGCTGAACAACAAATCATTCTATTTTCTAGTGTAAGATTTATGGCAGAAACTGCNAAGATTCTCAGCCCTGAGAAATTAGTTATTCATCCATCACCAGAAGCCGGTTGCTCATTATCNGAGAGTATAACGGCTGAAGATGTAAAGAAATTAAAACAGAAATATCCGGGNGTCCCAGTAGCTTGTTACATCAATACCACAGCTGAAGTAAAAGCGGAAGTGGATGTTTGTGTAACTAGTAGTAACTACATCAAAATTTGTGAGAACCTCCCGGGTGATCGACTAATTTTCGTTCCAGATAGATTCATGGGTGAACATTTACAAAAATCATTGGCTGGAAAGAAAGAAGTGATTATTTATGATGGAGAATGTGAAGTTCATGCATTATTTACTGGGGAGAAAATAATTTCTTGGAGGAAAAGAGCAGAGGAAGCAGGGATTGAACTTCAAGTTCTGAGTCATCCAGAATGTTCAGCAGACGTTCTTGAAGAAAGTGATTTTATTGGNAGTAGTGAAGTACTAATTAATGAATCTATTAGATTAGGTAAAGAAGGNAAAAATAATATCATGTTGATTACTGAATGTGGAACTGCGGATAGAGTATTAGCAGAATCAAATGACGAAATGAATATCATGGGAACTTGTGTGATGTGCAGACACATGAAAACAACACTATTGGAAGATATTCTACAATCATTAAGAGAACCAAAGGATGAACAGATTATTCAGTTGGAAAAGGAAGTTATAGAAAGAGCAAAATTTTCTCTTGATGAAATGTTTAGATATGCNGAAATTTAATTCTTCAATCGTTTTTCTGTAGCAGATTGAAGAGAAAGTAGTAGAAGTAACGGAATTAACATTAATATCGCTGACTGTAAAACTACTGACGAATATTCTTCAAAAGTGTTTTCAAGAGAATAAATCACCAATGTTGAATCTCCATCATCATTTATTTCAATCCATGTTACACCGTTATCTAAAACATGAGGATTTTCTTGGTCTAGGTCATCNAGCGTAATCTGAATACGTCCATTNTTATCTTCAACATTCCAAATGAAAACATCTCTATTGAAATTTTCAGGATCTAGATTTATTGTTGGAGAGGTGATTGGTCTTTGTAAAAAGGCAATATAGTCACCACCAATACTAGGAGANTCTGAAGGCCATAGAGGATTAGAAATCATTTCCTGGTTTCCGGTTAAAGCGTCAACTAATATTAATCGATTAAGTGGACCAATATCTACTAAGACAACAATCAACTCTCCTTCCATTTCAATATCTAAAATTGTTGAATTATTATAATCTACTGGAATCTCATACAGTCTCTCNAGATATTCATCATTNAATTCATTAGAGAAATTTTCAATCAAGATATTTATCTCAATTCCAGGATTAAACGGTGTAGTAACATTGATCATAGGGCCACTATTTGTGTTGTATGCTGAAGCAAACAGTTGTTCTGAACCTTCTATAGCAGTCAAATTTTGAACCGNACTAGAAGAAATTAATTTATCGCTAATAACGTTAAAAATCTCCATAGTATTGTTCTGTACTGTGACTAAACAAGGCTGACCTTGGTTATTCTCAATGATTGAAACACTATCTAAAACTCCATCACTGGATAAGGAAAATATAGGATAGAAAATTTCAATTGAAGAATTATTTAATTGAAAGAAATCCAGTTTGGTTTCATCAAAGAGTATGAGATTATTCTTAGATAATTCTATTTGAGGAGGAGAGGTCCAATTATTTCCACCAATTATTGACTCTTTCTGAGTGCTTACATTCCATAGTTTAATTGTAATTTCGTCATCTATATCCTCAACTCCAACAACCCATCCTTCAGAGCCTGCAGAATTCGTCGGATTGACACCCTCTATCGGGAAATCTTGATGAGTAGCATCCCATAATAATACACCACTCGTCAAAACTAATACCGTAGCTATGAAAGCTTTTGTTTGACTAGAACTGGGTTGTTGAATTGGATGGAAAAATTGTTTGGTTATCATCCATGACTCTGATAGCCATTTTTGAGGATTATCTATTGCTCGGGCCAATCTTCTTGAAAATAATCTTTCATCAGCAAATTGCCAAATTGGAGTGTGAGTTTTTGCAGTTATCTCAACCGCCACCATAGCGACTATGATTCCACCAATAATATCAGTAACCCAGTGAATACCAAGATAGAGAATTGTGAATGCTGTAATNACAATAAATAGTAGTAATAATCTTCTGAATCTTANCCATCTCTCATCTGAGTCCCATCTTTCCATTGTCAACCAAATTGCAAATGGTAGACCGATATGCAAACTAGGCATACCATTAGTAAATGGATCAATTTGTATAAACCAATTATGAATCTCTGGAGTAAGATCATATGCTATTGTTTCCATCTCAGGAATATAGTTACCTGTCACTCTTACATTGAAAAATAGATAGAAGGGAATCGCTAAGATATAGACCCAAAACATGGATAGAGAAACTCTATCTGCCATGTATCGATCATCAAAGAAAATAGGATAGATGAAAGAAGAAAACGTTACAGCCATGAATCCCATAACGTAAAAATGAGTTAAACCAAAAGAGAGTAAAGAATTATTCAATGAGTCCTGTATCCACCAAACAATATCTCCTTCAATTGCATAAATGTATGGTGTCATATCTAATTGAGTATTTGCCATAATTATTCTATCTAATTGGTCAAGTAAATCTTTCCACANATAAACTGAGAATACAACAATCATGTGAGCCCAATATCTTCTGAACATATCAATAAAACTGGAGATTCGAATCTTCGCATAGTCAGGTTTGAAAAATGGCATCAGAGATATACTAATTATGATTGCTCCAGTAATCCAAGTAAGGTAAATACCACTCGCCACAGCCATGATAACAATATTACTCGGGGCGAGTATACGTCATGAAACTGACCCTTCACTGTAATAACAAATCAGGATATTCGAACCGTAGGACTGCTGGGCTGTTCTAAAGATTCAACGACCTTTTCAACTATTTTATCAAATGCTGCTGCAGTTTCACCATCAGGTTCCGCTAAGATACGATGAACTCCATCATCCCCACCTCTAACAATTCCTGGATCAAAAGGAAGAGAACCGAGGAATGGAACTGAAAGATTTTCGGCAGCATCAAAACCTCCTCCGCTCTTGAAAACATCCAATATAATCGACCACTTTCCTTCGGAATCAGAAACAGTTTGTAGCATTTTACCACTTGGGCCTTTAATTGAAATCTCAGTTTCTGGTTCAGTTATACCATTGATAGTGTAACCACTCATATTCTCAACGACTCCGATTATTGGAATTGAGATGGTTTTTGCGAAATTAATTGATTTTCTGCTATCAAGTAGTGCTACTTCCTGCGGAGTTGTCACAATAACAACTCCATCTATTGTCGGTAGACTTTGAGAAACTGTCAGTGGCTCATCGCTAGTTCCAGGTGGAAAATCAATTATTAATGCATCAAGTTCACCCCATTCGACATCTCCAATGAACTGATTTATTGCGCCTAATTTTATTGGTCCACGCCAAATTACGGGTTTATCTGGATCCTCAATCAAAAATGCCATAGAGATCACTTTGATACCATGTGAACCAATAGCAGGATGGATACGGCCATTTTCAACATGTAATTCGGAACCTTCTAGACCCAACATTTTCGGTACATTTGGCCCTGTAATATCGATATCCATTACTCCAACTTTTTTACCCATTCGAGCCAATGAAAGTGCTAAACCAGTAGCAACTGTTGACTTTCCAACACCTCCTTTACCTGACAAAACCATTATTTTATGCTTAATATCTTGGTCTATTTTATTTATTCTTAACTTTCTTTGCATCTGCTGATAAGCCTGTTCCATCTGAGCCTTTTGTTCAGTTGATGCTTCAGATTTCTCAGTTTTCTGTTCTGATTTGCCATGATGGTGACTAATCGGAGGTTCTGACATGATAATTGCGCAGAGTAAACAATACTTCAACCCTAGTGAGGATTAATTTTACATTACATCTACAGAGACTATATCCGTATAATTGATTAAATAGTTTGAATTGGCATTGATATGAGATTATTATTTGTTTGTGTAGGTAACACTTGCAGAAGTCAAATGGCTGAGGCTCTAGCAAAAGAAATGGGGTTTGAAGCTCAATCTGCTGGCACACATCCTGGAAAAGAGATAGCAAAAAATGCAATTAAAGTAATCGAAGAATTAGGCTTCCAAATGAAGGGGCAATTCCCCAAATCTATTGACTCCATAGAAACGAGTAAGTATGAAAAAATAATTAGTATGGGATGTGGAGTAGAGTGCCCTAACCTACCAATTTCAACAGATTGGGGGCTAGATGATCCAGTTGGAAATGATATTGATTATTATAGAAATACAAGAGATTTGATATTGCAAAAGTTGGAGAAATTGTCTCAAACTCAGACCGACGCTTAGAAAAGTGACTCGGGGTTCCCAAAGTACACACGAGTGTAGTGTAGTGGTTATCACCGGGCGTTGCCAACGCCTGAACCCGGGTTCAAATCCCGGCACTCGTACCAAATCAATCAATTTCTGAATTACGTAAAACCATCAGAATACCAGCGAATGCTAATAATAACACAAAAGTTAACCCTATTACAATTAGTAATGACTGATTCTCAGAAATCCAGTTGTCTGCAGTTGATTCTTCAATTTTATCAAGTTTTAGTACTAGATTTTGGTCATTAACATCCGTTGTGGAAAGATAGATATCAGTACCTCTGACGAAAATCTCAATTTCTCCATTTGGTAAACTTGAGCGTGGGAAAATCTCCAAAGAATATACACCGTCATTTGCAACTCTATCTACTCCATCACCATCATCTTTCATAAGTATCCAACTATTAGATTCCCCGATAGGGGCTAATCTACCCATCTTAACTTGGACAGAAGATAAACCGTCTGGATCTGACATTGAAACTTCTAATACTTGGGGGATGGGGTCTCCAGAACGTGGAACTTTTACAGAATCTGAAAATTCACCATCTATAGCTATTGAATAATTGATAAATTTAGGTGCTTCATTTTCAATAATTAATAATGAGGAAATTTTCTCACCATTAATCATTGATTCTGTAATTAATCTAGATGATTCATTACCATCAATCAATCTTATCGGTACCAATCTTTCTCCCGGTGCAATGCTGTTAGGAACTTGGAATTGACCAACCCATACTGAATCAATTAATGAAAGCTGAATCGATTCCCCGCCAGCACTCATTAATTCAACTGANACTGAACTTACACCGTGTCCATCATTTGCTGAAATGNATACATCAACCAAATCTCCACGTTTGACGACATCAGGGGAAAATGTAATCGAAGACATTGTAGGTGCAGGATTAAGGATTACTATGCTAGAAGAAAAGACTACCTCTTCCCAAATATCTCTAATTTCTATATCAACTGATTTCTCACCAAAATTAAGACCTTCAGCAATTATCTTAGATGTCCAAATATCATCATGAATTATGCTATCTCCAAACATTCCTCTGTCCGATAACTCGATTACCCCCAGGCCAAATTCAGACAAATCTACAGTTACAGAGAGAATATCATTATCTANATCTTCAACTAAAACTTCGAGATGTGCTTGNCCNCCTTCAGCATAGAGAAAACCTTCTCTAAATTGAATTTTGTTAAGTATTGGAGGNGTNTTCTCTTCTGCAGTAATTATTGAAGGTGAGCGNATCTTATCTAAGCTCAGTGTTTCATGGAAACTTACATTGTTTTCCATCACAGGCAATGTGATTGAACGATTAATTTGATGAAATAATCCCGCTAATAACCCTTCATTGATCACGCTACCAGAAGCTTCTGTGTTCCCTCCATAGTCTCCAATCCAATCAATAACATCTACATTGTGACCATCTATATTCACCTCTCTAGTATCTCCAACTACAATAGAAAGAATTAGATCTCGATTGCCTGATAGAACAAGCTCATCACCCTTTGTTAGAATTTCTGGGACTAANCCGGTTTCTTTGGTAATTGGTGAAGTCTCGAATGAGCTTGCAGTTGGCCTCTCTAATTCCACAGGTATAGGAGATTTTTCAGGAAACTCATCTGAAGTAGAACCATTATCTTCAATGTATTGGTACCTAATAGTTGGATTATCCCAATAGGATTGAGGAACTGTATATTCGTATGTTAGGTTGTGTTCGGCATTTATTTCTTCATCTAAAATCATGAAGACTGATGAAACATTAAACCAATTCTCATTTCTTATTTTGTTAACCTCAAAGTTGACCCCTGAATCATTCCTCTGAGTCACTTTATCCTCAATCATCCTGATTATTCCGAAAGAACCTGAGACATCACCATCATATGTTCCGTCCATTCTAAGAGTATCATGTAGAATGAATCCATTCCTGTCTTCAAAATGTAAATTATCAACAGTTCCGTTTGCATATATGTATGGTGCCTCTTCAGAAATCAGTGCATTAAATTCTGCATTTCCAATATACTTCAGTAGATGCTCCTCTTGGACACCATGTATCCACAAATCTTTGTACCTAAATTCTTCTAACTCAAGGTCAATATTTCCATCTGCAAAATCGATAAAACTTGTAGCATCAGCTTCTANNTTTATATTTTGATATTCACGNACACCNTCAGAATCAAAAGATTCGAAATAAAATGAAGAAATTTCACCTGTAACTGACATCGATTCATTTTCTGAATTCCCTAAAAGCATTAACGCTCCATAACCATCAACTAATAAATGCTCAGAATAACTATCTTGTAACAATGTACGATTATACAGTGCCTCAGTAACATTAACTGAGATTGTCAATCCATCCTGAATCGTAAATAAGCTGCCTTGACCTAACATTTCNAACTCCTGNCCTACTAATTCTTCATCNAAGTAAGTCTGATTTAGCCAAACCTTNTGTAATTCAAGNTCAATATCCATATTATCAAAATTAGATAGTTCAAAGCTTCCCNAACCTAACTCNTTTGATGTGAGGTTTNGGCCTATTCTTTGTTGCCATCCTCTACCTTCNAAATAAAGATTNGAAAGTGTTTGAGATTCTCCTTGAATNGTATTTTGCCANGTTCTNTCACTTGTAACTTCATGATCTGANATTGGTTGGTTCCAATTGGTCACAGTAATTAATCGATTACAAGAAGCCTCCAAAGTTTCAACTGATATCTCAATTTCATCCCTGAATTTTGGCTCTTCAGGTAAGATAATATCAACTAGACCACCAGCGGTAATAACATTAGAATTGAATTCATTGCCAACTACCTGTTCATCGCGTAAATGAGTAATTGAAATATCAACTAAATGAGGATTTGAGCCATTAACAAAGATGGGAGAAAAAGATACTACATACTGGTGCACTATTGACAATTCTGAAAGCGATGTATTGTTAGGTCCTGAGACAGTAACTACATCAAATCCCCAATCAGTTAGTATTTCGCACTCTATTACTTGTTCTTCATCTGCGGAAACTACAGATAAATAACTACTAGAAAGTAAAACAAAAATTATGAGAATGACTTGCTGTATACTTCTCATGACAATTTCTAGAAGAGAGTACTTTTGAAACTTGGGGGGGCATGTGTCCTAGACAAGAAATAAATTATCTAATCAAAATAAAGGTTCTTCCCAGTCATCTTCTTCACCAGATCTTTCTTTCCAAAGATTCGCTGGCATATCATCATAAATTCCTGCATAAGGATCTTCATCCTCCTCTTTTTTAGTTCTCATTTCCATTGCTGCAAGAGCGAAAGCTTCAGCAGTTGACTTAAACTTCCAATAATGTATCCTCCATTCTCTTCCATCCCACAAAGTGGTCTCCTCGGATTCTGTAGTCAATAAATCATAATCTTGCAATTGATAGAAAAGATTACGATCATTGGGCTCTAATGCATTATCAATTATTCTATTTGAAAATCCAAAAAAACCAAGAGCATGTTCTGCAATACCTTCTGCCACAACTGTTTCCATATCTTCGTCAACTTTACGGCGAATTGCTTGAGTCAACTGTGCTAATGTCAAACCCACAATACCGACTCCAATATATACTCCATGAATGGGTGTGACTTATCAACCATACTTTATTTCGTTTACAAATTTTATTTTAATCCCGAAGCCATTAACCGATAGATACTGGTCGTATTCACATGCAGGAGTCTGGCAAGAAGACTTTTCTGGGTTTGAATGAAGATGAAAATGGTCCTTATGATATTGTAATTTTACCAATTCCTTATGAAATAACAACAAGTTATAGAGAGGGAACAGAATTTGGTCCTGAAGCATGCATTGATGCAAGTTCACAAGTTGAATTATATGATGAAATGTTAGATGATGATTTACCAAGTGGATTCAAAATATTTACTTCAGAACCATGGGATAATGACGTTTCAAGTCTAAAAGAAGCTTTACTGAGCATCGAAAAATATTCTATAGAATGGGTTAATGGTAACCAATTTCCTATATTCTTAGGCGGGGAACATGGAATGTTATTGCCGATAATAAGATCACTAAGAAAACATCCTAAAATTTCTGGAAAATTAGAGGATTTAACAATAATTCAAATTGATGCCCATGCCGATTTAAGAGACGAGTTAAATGGAGAAAAATTTTCTCATGGCACAGTTATTAGGAGAGTTCTAGATGAAGGAGTTGGGAGAATTATTCAGATTGGAGTGAGGGCCTACAGTTCAGAAGAAAAAGAAATTATTGAAACTGATAATAGGATTGAAACATGGTTTTCTAAAGACCTAATAAGTCTAAATTCAGATTTTTCAAAATGGAATATGATGATTGATACAATTAAAAAATTATCAGGACCAATATGGCTGAGTTTCGATATAGACGGATTGGATGGAGTCCTAGTACCTGCTACGGGAACGCCTGTTCCAGGAGGACTGTCGTTTTGGGGAGCGAATAAAATTATTGAAGAATTATTTAATTCAAAAAATGCTACAGTAATCGGAGCAGATATCAATGAAATATCGACTTCACCAGATACAAACCTAACTGAGTTTTCAGCAGCTTTGATTGCTAAGAAGATTGTCTGTTGCCATTTAAACAAAAAATTAANTATATAAAAAAATATAATTATCTCAAAAGATATAATAAATTTTTATCAAAAAAACTCTTGAAATTGAAACTTTCGAAAACAATTCTTTGTATAATTGAATATTATCGCAANTGTATGAATATATCGACGAATGAATTTTCGGACTTAGGAAATATTATGATTATACCCGTATTTGAGCATACAGAAAAAGCCCCAAATAATACTACAATTGGATTAAGCAGGAGTGCAAGTATTGCAATTAAATCTGCTATTTCTAGTGAAAGATGTGACGGGAAAGAAGGAAGTTTAATTTCTATTTGGACAAAAGATTGTCAAATAATTCTTCTAGGTACGGGAAAAGCCAAAGAATTGGATTCCAGGAAAGCAAGAAATATTGGAGCAAAATGCTTTGCAAATCTACCTAAAAACCATGGGAAAAATCTAGTAATCAGGTTTACTACTGGTTGGAGCGTTACAAATATGGCAGCATTTGCTGAAGGAATGATTTTGAGAAATTATTCTTTNGAAAAGTATCTCACTAAGAATAAGGAAAATAANGAAATTGAAGATTGGTCAGTAGTTTTCCAGACCACAAAGAGAAAATTACAAAATCTAGATTCAGAGATTACAAGACTATCCGCTGTGGCTACAGGAGTGCACCTTGCTAGAGATTTAGGGAATGAACCTGCAAATCGCCTTTATCCAGAAGAATTTGGTAGAAGAGCATTAGAATGGGCTAAGGGAAAGGAAAATGTCGAAGTTGAAGTTTGGGATTTCAATCGCCTAAAGGAAGAAGGTATGAATGGACTCATCGAAGTAGGAAAAGGAAGCGTGCACAAACCTTGTATGGTTTTCTTTTGTCTGAATCCAAATTCAGAAGTCGATGAGCAAGTACCTTGTATTGTTGGAAAAGGGATTACTTTTGACTCAGGAGGAATATCCATCAAAGGAAGTGCAGGCATGGATGAAATGAAATTAGATATGCACGGTTCAGCTACAGTTTTCGGACTTTTCCAGTCATTACATGCAACAGGATATGAAGGTCGAGTTAACGGTATAACATGTATGGCAGAAAATATGCCAAGTGCTGAAGCATACAGGCCAGGAGATGTAATAGATACATATTCTGGAAAGACTATCGAGGTACTGAATACAGATGCAGAAGGCCGTAATGTACTTGCAGATGGTCTATGGAAGGCTAGTGAATTAAATCCATCATATATCATCGATTTAGCAACATTAACCGGATCTATTGTGGTTGCTCTAGGTCACGAAGCTAGTGGGTTGTTTTCAAACGATGACTCATTATCAGAAAAAATAAAGAAAGCCGGAGATGAGGTTGGTGAAATTTGCTGGCCCATGCCAATTTTACCTGAATTAGAGAAACAGATGACGTCCTCAAAAATTGCAGATGTAAGAAATCAAGGCAAAGGAAGATGGGGGGGGGCAATTCAGGCGGCAGGATTTTTGAAACAATTTGTACAAGAAAGAGAAAACGAAATAGGGGGAAAATCTCAAATTCCTTGGGCTCACTTAGATATTGCTGGAACTGCAGGAATTTGGGGTGGAGATTCGAACGCAATAGTTGGGTATGGCGCCACGGGTGTACAAGTACGGACTTTACATCAATTGATAACTAAAAAATAGTATCATTCCTGAGATGAAACTAAGAATATAATTAGATATGCTATTGCTAAACTACCACCCGTTAATAATGTCAAGACTGAGAAAATGATTCTCGATAAAGTGGAAGAAATTCCTAATTTTCTTGCAAGTCCTGAACATACACCAAAAATGACTCTATCATCTCGAGGACGAGTAAATGGTTTGGCACCAACCTTTATTTTCTTTATTTCAAAATTTTCAGAAGACATTTAATCACTCGTCATTATCATCTTCATCAGAATCTAATACTTCAAAATCCGCCTCTACAACATCACTATCCTCAGTCTCAACTCCTTCTTCCTCGGAAACTTCTGCCGCTGCTGCTTCATATAATTTAGAAGAAAGTGCATGCATTAATTCTTCCAATTCTTGAATTCTGGATTGTATACTTGTTTCATCCAGTTCATCATCAGAAACTGGTTTGTCATCTGAAACTATCAAAGATTCCAGTTCCTTCAGCTTATCTAAAACTGGAGTAACTACTTCTTCAGAGAGTTTTTCTTTAGTTTCATCAATTGTCCTTCTTGTCTGGTAGACGATGCTATCTGCTGTATTTCTCAATTCAACTCTAGCCTTTTTGCGCTTATCCTCTTCAGCAAATTCTTCTGCATCACTTATTTTTTGTTTGATTTCTTCTTCAGACAATGAAGTTTGGCTTTCGATCTTTATTGATTGCTCAGTACCTGTACCCAAATCTTTAGCGGAAACATTCACAATACCATTGGCATCGATATCGAAAGTAACCTCAATTTGAGGTAAACCTCTAGGAGCAGGAGGTATACCCATGAGGTGAAATCTACCGAGTGTGATATTATCTTTAGCAAACTCTCTTTCACCTTGAAGTACGTGGACTTCGACAGCTGGTTGATTATCAGCAGCGGTTGAGAAAGTCTCAGAACGCCTAGAAGGTATGGTAGTATTTCTTTCAATCATTGTAGTCATGATTCCGCCTAATGTCTCTATCCCTAGAGTTAGAGGAGTCACATCAAGAAGTAATACATCAGTAACGCCTTCATCGCCAACAATTATTCCTGCTTGAAGTGCTGCACCCAGAGCAACTGCCTCATCTGGATTGATACCTTTGAAAGGAGATTTTCCAACTTCTGATTCAATAGCTGCTTGCACTGCAGGAACTCTAGTTGAACCACCAACTAAAATTACCTTATCGACATCCCCTTTTCCGATTCCTGCATCCTTCATCGCACTTCTTGTTGGAGCCATAGTCCTCTCAACTAAATCTGAAATTAAATCTTCAAACTTCGCTCTAGAAAGCGACATATCAAGATGTTCAGGTTGACCATCTCTCATAGTAATAAATGGTAAATTGATTTGTGACATCGAAGTACCAGAAAGCTCGATTTTTGCTTTTTCTGCTGCTTCCCTAAGACGGCTCATTGCTTGCATATCTTTAGTTAAGTCAATTCCAGAAGATTTCTTGTATTCAGCGGTTATCCAATTAACAATTACATGATCGAAATCGTCTCCACCGAGTCTATTATCTCCACTAGTTGCTTTAACCTCGATTTGAGGTTGGCCATCAACCTGATATATTTCCAATACAGATACATCGAACGTACCTCCTCCTAAATCATAAACAAGAATTGTTTGATCTTCATCTTTATCTACACCATAAGCCAGTGCAGCAGCAGTCGGTTCGTTGATTATTCTAAGAACTTCTAATCCCGCAATTCTACCAGCATCCTGTGTAGCTTTTCTTTGGGCGTCGGTGAAATATGCAGGACAAGTTATCACAGCCTGTGTAACCTCTCTACCCAAATATGATTCAGCATCAGTTTTTAATTTCTGTAAAACAAAGGCTGAAACCTCCTGAGGAGTGTATTCATTTTCATCGATTTTTTGTGTCCAATCTGTACCCATTTCTCTTTTTACTGAGAGAATTGTTCTTTCGGAGTTTGTGACTGCTTGTCTTTTTGCCGTCACACCAACCAATCTTTCACCGTCTTTAGAGAAAG
Organism: Methanobacteriota archaeon; assembly: GCA_002686525.1. Taxonomy (GTDB): domain Archaea; phylum Thermoplasmatota; class Poseidoniia; order Poseidoniales; family Thalassarchaeaceae; genus MGIIb-O2. The sequence continues at coordinate 56,363 of NZDA01000006.1, forward strand.
CGACTACCGAAGGAGTTGTTCGAGAACCCTCCGAATTAGCAATCACCACTGCCTGACCACCCTCGAGTGTTGCCACACAGCTATTTGTCGTTCCAAGATCTATTCCAATTACAGGTCCACTCATTTTTTCACTTCCAATTTCAATTATTATTTCTAATATCGAATACTACATCAAGAATACCATTGTTAAGACTCCATTCTACAATCTGACTTGCAGAATTTGGTAAATCAAATTTCTTAAATGGTCTTAATTGAGTTGTTTTCATCAGCTGGAACACTCTTCCTGAATCAATTAAATTTATTTCTAACTCAGACTCAATGATATCTAATTGACGTGAAAGATCAACTGTTGCATACATTCTATCTTCATGAACATAAATATCAACTGAGAGTTCTTCTTCAATATCTTCTTGTTGACTCAATTCAGCATCAACTACAGGAGTTGGGTTATTGACTTGTACATTCACCCCCATATTTCTGAATAACTCTGAAAGACCATCCGAACCATTCAACATCGATTCCATAGTTCTTCTAAATTCCTCGGAATCTCCATTGATATCAATTTTCATATCTTGATTGGATAGTTTCTCCGGATCAATTCCTAATTTTTGAAATTGTTCACGTACCTGAGATAGCATATTCCTGAGAATTTCTATATCTATTGGCATACCCATTTCTGAGAACATTTTTGCCATATCTTTGAGCATTTGCTCTTCCCAATCATCTGCATTATTATTATCCATATCTGTCACTACTTAACTCGAGGTTGTATAGTGGGAGTGCTGCCCCCTTTATGAATCTCTCGTTAAGAAAATCCAACAAAACCATCTATGGTTAATGTTAGAGCCGCATGAACGGTTTCAAATCTATTAAGTTAGTCGGAGGATTGCATGACAGATGCTGAGCATGAAGTTGCACTGGAGGATACCGACCGTATTCATGGACGTACAGCCTTAGTGCGTAACGTTGCAGCAGCCGTTTCTCTTTCCAATGCAGTTAGATCAACACTAGGTCCTAGAGGCATGGATAAAATGTTGGTGGATGAAGAGGGAAATGCCAATGTCACCAATGATGGAGTAACTGTATTGGAAAAGGCTAGAGTTGAACATCCGACTGCTAACTTGCTAATTGCTTCTTCAAGTTCTCAAGATCGTGCCGCAAGAGATGGGACGACCACTACAGTAATCTTGATGGCTGAAATGTTACAAAATGCTCTAGAGTTGGTAAGATCAGGGATACATCCTTCAATAATTATCAATGGATACAGGATTGCTAACAAAAAAGCTCTGGAAGAAATGGAGAAAATTTCTCGAGAGGCTAACAGTAATGAATTAATGTCTGCGGTAATTAAAACCTCTCTACAAGGAAAAATTGACTCTCTATTAGCGGAACATCTTACTGGATTTGCTTTGACTGCNGCAAAAACATTGGCTAATGAAGAAGGTGGAAACGACCTAGAAAGATTGAGAATTAAGAGAATACAAATTTCTGGAGGAAGGGCTTTGGATAGTGATCTTGTACCTTCTCTAGTTATAGCTAAAACTAAATTAATCGGCGAAACAACCAGTTTTTCAAAGAATGGGAAAATGGTGATTATCGATGGTGGGTTAGAAGAAAGGAAATTAAGCCTAGATGCACATATCGAAATTAGTGAGTTAGGTGTTCTGAAAGATTTTCAAAATCGGAATGAGGAATATCTGAAAGAAATCGTAAACAATCTCAAGGAATTAGATGTTGAATTATTAATTGTGAAGGATGGGATAGCTGATGAAGCAATTTCACTACTTTCCGAAGCAGGGATTACTGCCTACAGAAGATTCGAGAGAGAAGATATCGAAAGATTGTCTAGGTTAACGAAAACGAATATTATTAGGGATATCAGAAAAATAACCAAGGAAGATTTAGGAAAATATTCCATTCGTTCGGAAGAAAATATTGGAGGCATAAATTATACCACCATTGGGGGCGATTATGGGGGGGCAATGACATTAGTCATCAGAGGTTCAACTCCAGAAATTAGAGATGAAGTAAGTAGGGCATTTGACGACGCATTAGGAGTTGGCCATAGGTTAACTAAAGAAAAAATGATTCTACCAGGAGGAGGTGCAACACAAATTCATCTTGCAAGAAAACTAAGAGAATTTGCAACCTCACAATCTGGGAGAGAACAGATGGCAATTGAGGGATACGCAGCGGCCCTAGAAATTGTACCTCGAACACTGGCCGAGAATGCAGGATATGATCCGATAGACATTATTTTATCACTCTCAGCTGCTCAAACAAAAATTAAGCAAAATCCGGCCTGGATTGGTATTAACGGAAATACTGGCGAAATAGTAGATATGTTTGAAGAAGAAATTTTTGACCCTATTTTTGTAGCTAAACATGCTATCACTGGAGCTACAGAAGCAGCGATAAATATTCTAAGAATAGATGATGTATTATGGGCAAAGAAAGGTCCGGAAACTCCTGACTGGAGTAACCAAATTGAAGATAACTAAAATTAATTTAAGTTATTGATCATCTCATCTACTATCTCACTAATTTTGAATTTAGATTCCCAGTTCCAATCTTTTTTAGATATTTCATCATCTATAGAATCAGGCCAAGACTCTGCATATTTTTGACGTATGTCGGGTTTGTAGTTACAAACAAAATTGGGTANTCTCTTCTTAATTTCATTAACTAATTCTTCAGGACTGAATGAAACTCCTGAAATATTGTATCCACAACGAGCCGAACTGAGTGAATCACTATCAGCATCCATTAGTGAGATTGTAGCCCTTATTGCATCATCCATGTACATCATTGGCAGATAAGTTTTTTTATCTATAAAACAATCATATTCCGAATCAGTAGAAAGTGCTGCATAAAAAATATCTACTGCATAATCAGTCGTTCCTCCACTAACTGGTGATTTCCAAGAGATTAGCCCAGGGTATCTAATTCCTCTCACATCAACGCCATATCTCTCGAAATATAACATTCCGAGAATTTCACAGTCGACCTTAGTCATTCCATATTTAGTGGTTGGATTTAGAGCTGTGAACTGTGGTGCGTTTTTTGGTGCGTCAGGGCCAAAAACTGCGATAGATGATGGGACAAAGATACGTAAATTGAATTTTCTAGCAGCTTCTAACATGTTTCTTGTACCATCGACGTTGATTAATTCACATAATTCGGGATTTTCCTCACCTTTAGCGGACAGAATTGCTGCAAGATGATAAATAATTTTTATTTTTTGTTCGTTAACTACTCGAAAAATCTCTTCTATTTCTAATACATCTAAATTTATGTAAGGTCCATTTATAACACTTGGATGATTTGTTTCTTTCCTGATGTCACTTGCTACTACCATTTCTGAACCATGTACATCTCTTAATTTTTGTACCAAATCGGTTCCTATCTGACCGAGGGCTCCTGTGACAAGTATTCGTCCGCCCTCGTGTCCGTCCATAGACAACCGGAGAGAAGGAGATACTTAGACTTAGCAAAGGTTGTTTTTTGAACTAAGTCTAAGGAATGTTGATAGGCAAGGTATGTTGGCTTCAAACCCCGTTGATTGAATGAAGTATGTTGTTGTCACGGGGGGCGTCTTGTCAGGACTTGGGAAAGGTATTACTGCGAGTAGTATTGGAGTTCTACTAAAATCCGCAGGACTGAGCGTCACTTCGGTAAAGATTGATCCGTATCTAAACTGTGATGCGGGAACTATGTCACCGTTCGAACATGGGGAAGTGTATGTATTAGATGATGGCGGAGAAGTTGATTTAGATTTGGGGAACTATGAAAGATTTCTTGATATTGCTCTTACCAGAGATAATAATATTACTACGGGGAAGGTCTATCAAGCTGTAATTGAGAGAGAAAGAAAAGGAGATTATTTAGGTAAAACTGTCCAAGTAATTCCCCATATCACAAATGAAATTCAAGAATGGATTGAGAGAGTAGCCAACAAATCAAGTGACGGGAGTAGTAAAACTCCCGATGCATGTGTTATCGAATTGGGTGGTACTGTGGGAGATATTGAAAGTGCACCTTTTATTGAAGCTCTAAGACAATTTCAATTTAGAGTAGGTAAGGAAAATATATGCTTTGTTCATGTGAGTCTTGTTCCAGTAATGGGACCTGTGGGTGAACAGAAAACTAAACCTACTCAGCACACAGTAAAAGAATTGAGAGGTTTAGGTATTATTCCAGATATTTTAGTTTGCAGATCAGAAAATCCGCTTGATTATGAAACTAGAGAAAAACTCGCCGCATTCTGTCATGTATCACCAGAAGCTGTTGTCTCTGCCCATGATGTATCGAACATATATCGAATTCCAATCCTGTTAGATGAGCAAGGAGTCAGTAAGGTTCTTTCTAAGGAAATAGGATTTGACCTACCTGATTCAAGACCTTTACTCGAAGATTGGATAAAGATGGCTGAAACTGTGGATAATCTAGATGAAGTTGTCAAAATTGCAATGGTTGGTAAATATACTGGATTATCAGATTCATATCTCAGTGTTATTAAAGCACTACAACATTCTTCATTTGAGGTCAATCGCAAACTTCAGATAAATTGGATTGAAGCTGAGAACTTAGACGAAAAAGTAAAACTAGACGATGTTGAAAAATATAATGAGGCTTGGAAATTACTGAAAGAATCTGACGGAATTTTGGTTCCAGGAGGGTTCGGAATTAGAGGGATTGAGGGGAAAATCAAAGCGGCAGAATATGCTAGATTGAATAAGATTCCTTATCTCGGAGTATGTTTAGGACTACAAATCGCAACAATAGAATTTTGTAGAAATGTACTGGGAATGGAAAAAGCTAATTCAACTGAATTTGATGAAAACACCCCTCATCCAGCGGTAGTATTTATGCCAGAGATTTCTAAAACTCATATGGGTGGAACAATGAGATTAGGCACTAAACCTACCCCCTTCCTTGTAGAAGACTGCAAAATGAAAAGACTCTATGGAAATCAACCTCATGTTGATGAAAGACATAGGCATAGATATGAAGTAAATCCAGAATTAATTACAAAGATTGAGGAGGCTGGATTAATCTATGTTGGTAAAGATGAAACCGGACAAAGATGTGAAATTATGGAATTAGAAAATCANCCATTTTATGTAGGNACTCANTATCATCCTGAGTTTAAATCTAGACCAGGTAGNCCTAGCCCCCCCTTCCTCGGNCTTCTGAAGGCNTCAATAGGTGAAGAAATTTAAATCAATCTACAATTANCGGTAGAACTCGAGTTGTTCTGTAACCTTGAAGAACNTTCAAGTATTTCTTTTCNGAAAATTTCTGATCTAGATTTTTATCTCCAGTTTCAATTCTTAAACGACGAACTGTAATTAGTTTTGCAGGAGTGACAACACCGAGAATATTTTCTATTCCAATCTTCTTCAGAACATTTGGAGAAAGTTGTAAATTACCTCTACCAATTAGGAATCCTTGACCACCCATGGGAGATAATAATAGAGTCACATTACCATCATAATTATTCAGAATTTCAATTAACTGTTCTTCATTAAGGTCTGTCCCTATTTGCTTAGAACCTAAAGTTGCATCTATCCCTAGGACTGTTCCATTGAAACCAATCATATTAGAAATTGTTCTTAAAGTTCCACCTGAACCCCATATTATTAGCATATCATCATTTATCAGCAACTCTCCAATGTGGTCTGCGAGACCTTCAATAATTTCTTCTTCACCTGTCGCCTCAACTCGCATTTTTGCTCCTTGCATCCATCTGGGTGAGGCTGGAGTCTTAGCTTCAGCATATAATCGAACAACCCATTCTCCATTTCGATACTTCTCTTCGTCTAAATCAAGTACTTCTGTGCTAGAAATCAATAAGTCACCTTCTAACCATGAGACTAGAACTTCCGCTCCAGCTTTAGGAGATGACGCAAAACATCCGGAGTGCATTTTTACTCCACAAGGTATGCCAATTACGGGTATCATAGAAGAATCGCGTGATTCCAACGCCGAAATTATGTCTCTTGTTGTTCCATCACCACCTGCATATAGAATTAAATCAACTTCTGAATCAATTAATACTGATACCAACTCAGATGTATCTGAAGGATTAGTAGGACCTTTGGATTCATGGACTAAATTCACATTACCAGTTTGGAAGTTCTCAGGTATCCATTCACTACCCATTCTACCCATACTGGTATACCATTGAATATCGATTTCATTATCAAAAATCTTACTAAAATAGTTCAATGAGTCAGTGACTCTTGGTCCAGCTCTATCTTCCGCACCCATTGAACGAGCATATTTGGCTTGACCATCAGAACCCTTCAAACCTAGTCTACCGCCTAAGCCAGCGTCTGGATTAACCAACAAGCCAATGCGCACCATGGCACTCGCAAAGGGCGTGTGTTAATATCAATACAGCCTATGGGTTCACCATAATGCGTATCGTGATTGCACTTGGCGGAAATGCTCTACTCCGAAGAGGAGAAGAAATGACTGCAGAAAATCAAAGAGAAAATATCAGAATAGCGGCAAAAGTTCTGGCGCCAATTATAGAGAAACATGAGGTAGTAATCAGTCATGGGAACGGCCCTCAAGTTGGTCTACTCTCTTTACAATCAGCCGCTTACAAAGAAGTTGAGGAATATCCTCTAGATATATTAGGAGCGCAGACACAAGGGATGATTGGATATATGATTGAACAAGAATTAGGCAATCATCTACCTGTAGAGATACCTATTGCATCCATACTAACAATGGTAGAAATCGATCCTGAAGATCCTGCATTTTCTAATCCAACTAAACCCATAGGGCCAATATATGATGAAAAAGAGGCAAGAGATTTGGCTAAACTAAAGGGATGGAACATTAAACAGGACGGAGATTATTGGAGAAGAGTTGTCCCTTCTCCAGAACCACATAGAATCTTCCAATTAAGGCCTATTCATTGGTTATTAGAAAAAGGAACTGTCGTAATCTGTGCCGGTGGCGGAGGAATTCCTACCTCATACAAAGACAATGGAAAATTAGAAGGTGTTGAGGTTGTAATCGATAAAGATAGAGCGAGTTCTTTACTAGCATTTGAATTGGAAGCTGATTTACTAATTATGGCTACGGACACAGATGGAGTATATCTTGACTGGGGGAGTGAATCAGAGAAAATAATCTCAAAAACAACACCTGAAGAAATCAGTAAATACTCATTTGATAAAGGTTCTATGGGGCCAAAAGTTGAGGCTGCCTGTTCATTTGTCGAACGCTCAGGTCAAAGGGCAGTAATCGGCTCTTTGAAGGATATTGAGAAAATGGTTTCTGGCATATCAGGAACACAATTTTTACTAAAATAACTTTCAGAATTGTAAGTTAATAAGCAAGGTATTCATATCATTGTCGTGTCGGGATAGGATACAGGGGTACAGTGTATGTCAATGATAGAAGTACAAATCAATGACAAAGATACACACAAATATGCTTCAGGGATTACCGCTGGAGAGATATTACTGAATGTTTATGGTAAAAGAAACGGAGCAGTCGCTGCTATTGTCGATGGTATTGAAAGAGACATGTCATTCGTAGTCAATAATAACTGTAAAATCGAACCTATCTTAGCAGATTCTGAACAAGGACTGTATATTCTGAGACATTCTTGCGCACACTTGCTCGCACAGGCAGTAGTTGAGATGTATCCTGATGCAAAACCTACAATTGGACCGCCAATTGAACATGGATTCTACTATGATTTCCTCATGGAACCAATAGGNGATAGTGAACTCAAAAAGATTGAGAAAAGAATGAATCAACTCGTAAGAGAAAATATTGTGATTAATAGAGAAGAGTATGGGAATAAAGAATTAAGAGAAATGTTTAGTGGAAATAAATTCAAAATTGAAATTATGGATGATAAAATTGGAAATGAGATGGGGTCCAGTGCTTACAGACAGGGAGATTTTGTCGATTTATGTAGAGGACCTCACGTACCATCAACATCGCACTTAAGATGGTTCAAATTGACAAGTACAAGTCAAGCGTATTGGCGTGCGGATAAGAATAGAGAAGCTCTAACCAGAATTTATGGAATGTGCTATGCCAGTAAAGAAGGATTGAAAGAGAGACAAAGGCAGATTGAAGAAGCAGGTAAAAGAGACCATAAAAAAATNGGAAAGGAAATGGAACTATACATGATTGATGAAATGATCGGAAAGGGACTACCTGTTTGGTTACCCAATGGTGAGATTTTAAAATCAGAGATAGAGAANTATGCTATAGAAACTGAAAATAGATATGGATATGATAGAGTTACAACACCAGTATTAGGAAAAAAGGAATTATTCGAATGTAGTGGACATCTCCCCCACTATGCAGAAGGAATGTATCCTCCAATGGAAATGGATGACGGAACTTACTACCTCAAGGCTATGAATTGCCCTATGCATCATTTAGTTTTCAGTAATAAAAAAAGGTCATACAGAGAACTGCCAATAAGAATTGCAGAATANGGAACTGTNTACAGGAATGAAATGTCCGGTGCTCTTGCAGGCTTGTTAAGGGTTAGAATGTTATCAATGAATGATGCACATNTCTATTGTACTCTTGATCAAGTTGGGGAAGAAGTTGCNAGTAATATCAAAATGGTTCAAGATTATTATTCTTCATTTGGATTTGANAACTATCATTTNCGACTTTCCCTTTGGGANCCTGAAAATACTGAAAAATATATTGATCAGCCAGAAAACTGGAACTCNACNCAGGATCATCTAAGGAATATTTTGAACGAACTTGGGGTTCCTTATGTTGAAGTAATTGGTGAAGCAGCATTTTATGGCCCTAAAATCGATATTCAATTCACAACCGCTCTAGGGAGAGAAGAGTCAATGTCTACAATTCAACTTGACTTTGCTGCTAAAGAGCGTTTCTCATTGTCTTACAAAGATGAAAATGGAGATGAGAATGGGGAAGTTTTTGTAATTCATAGAGCACCACTTTCAACTCATGAAAGGTTCGTTGCATTCCTAACTGAACACTGGGCAGGGAACTTTCCTACTTGGCTATCTCCAATTCAAATTCAAATAATCACTATTTCAGAAAAACAAAAGAAATATGCGAGAGAGGTTGAAAGCGCTTTATTAGACATAGGAGTAAGAGTGTTAGTAGATGACTCAGATGCCACCATTGGAAAGAAAATTCGTATGCATCGTAAAATGAGACCGTCATATATGCTGATTCTGGGTGAAGAGGAGGAAAAAGAAAGAACAGTATCAATTAGAATAGATCGTAAAGGACACCCTCGAAGTGGTGAACAATCTAATGGAATACCTCTAGATCATTTCTTAAAAAATATTGAAACTGAAATTTCTTCAAAAAGTAAAAAATTATCTTTGGTCGAGTAAATTATGAGGTAATATTATGCAAAATGAAAAAATTGTGAACATTGCTGGATATCGCTTCGTGAATCTAGAAGATAGGGATGAATTAAGACAGCCTTTCAGGTTAATTTGTGATAAACTGGGACTTAAGGGGACAATCTTACTAAGCAAAAATGGAATAAATTTCTTTCTTGCCGGTGAACAAAAATCAATTGATTCTTACATCGAATTCCTTGAAAAAGATGAGAGGTTTATTGACATACCACTGAAAATTAGTTATACAGATTATCAACCATTTAGGAGGATGCTAGTTAGACTAAAAAAAGAAATTATTGCACTCGGAATAGATGAAGTCAGACCTGCAGATTTTACTGCACCTAATATTAAGCCAAAAGAATTCAAAAAATTGTTAGATGAAAATGAAGACTTACTTATTTTAGATACAAGAAATGATTATGAAACTAGGGTAGGGATATTTGAGAATGCAATAGATTTAAATTTATCAACATTCAGAGAGTTTCCTGAGGCCATCTTAGACTTACCAGATGAATACAAAACAAAACAGATTGTGATGTATTGTACGGGTGGAATTAGGTGTGAGAAAGCATCTGTAGTTATGATGAATGCAGGATTTGAAAATGTGAAACAATTAGAAGGTGGAATTCTCGGATACTTTGAAGAAACCGATGGTTCATACTGGAAAGGAGACTGCTTTGTCTTTGACCAAAGAGTTGCTGTTGATACTAATCTAAATGAAACTGAATATTCCATGTGCTTTGCTTGTAGAGAACCGCTCACCAAACAAGAGAGAAGATCTGAAAATTACAAATTAGATTCGTACTGTCCATATTGTGTTGAAAAAAATAAATCTTAGATTCTTCTTCTTAGATTCTCAATTATTTCATCGGTTTCTCCTAAACAAGAAAGAGTAGAGTCTATTTCTCCTTGGTCTAGCAATTTTTTACATTCTGAAATTTTACTTTCTGCACTAATTCTCATTTTGTCGTTAGCTTTAATATTAGACGACTCGAGTTTTTTCCTTAGATTAAACCACTCACTTTCTAAAAACAAGTATAATTCTAATGCTTCGGATTTAGATTTTTCAAAACTTTGAAGTTCCTTAGACAGTGAATCTAAAAGTTCAGATGCTTCAATCCACTGTTCTGAATCGGCTTTCTCTTCGATTTGATTTAATTTATTATTCCAAAAGTCTCCAGATTTTCCTTCAGGGAATCTTTCAATTAATTTTTTCTTCTGTCTGAGGCCACGTTGGACACTCTGCATTGATTCTGACATCCTATCAATATCTCTGATAATACTTGTAGCTAATCCTTTGGCTAGAGAGTAATTACCAGAATCTAGAGCATCTTTTGATTCAATTAATCTTTCTTTTTTACTGATTAAGAAACTACCATCAACACTTTGAATTGCTTTTTCAGCCTCAACAATGGCTTCTCTTGCTTCCATTGTTGTCGATTCAAGACTCTCAAGATGACCAGAAACAGAAGATGCAATCTTAATCGCTTCAACTGGATTTTCGGATTCAAGAGCTTCTTTAGCAGAACTGATGATACTATTTATCGATTCTAACTGAATTCCTTCTATATCACAAATCAATTTCTCGGATTTCTCTATCTCATCTACAGCATTTTGCCAATTNTNGATTATTATNTCAGANCTTTTCTTAGAAAGTCGGAATANTATTTCTGCTTCNCTTAAGGAACCAAANTCAGCCTCTTTTTCTCCTGATTCAAATGCCTTCCTNGGACCACTAACCATTGGAGCTATAGATTCGGCCTTTNCCAAAAACTGAGATGCCTCATTTTTAATTTCNTCTAAATCACTAGATAAAGCCTGAACTCTTTCNATTTCCTCTTCNGCAAGTAAAATAGCCTNGAAACCTTTCTCAGGNTCATTCCAACAATCCTCTCTNGCTTTCTTTAAGATAGATGATGCCTGTACTAAAGAAAATCCTTGACTACGAAGNAGTAGAACCTGGTCTTCAACTAAGTCTAGTTTTTTAATAAATTTTTTCCTAGATTTATGATTCTCATCTTTAGACATTAAATCGGGAATCATTGTGATTATAACAATTGAAAATATAATCAGGTATGTGTTGATTTCGGATGAAAGAGAGTATAGTATAGACGCTGAAAAGGCTAGACCAAAAATACTTGTTAGCCCCCTCCATTTTCTTGATGAATAGGTTGCAGAAAGGTTCTTCCTAGCAACAATTAATAGGAAAATAGCAATTATTAGATAAATCATACATGATATCAGTGAATCATTAAATCCTACATTAGAGAAAGACAATGCCAGCAAACCAGGATATGAAATATTGGCTAAAACACCTAATCGAGATTTCTGGATTAAACCATAATCAATTAAATCAATAATGACTAATGAGGTTACAAATATCAATGAAATTGGACCCATTCTGGGTAACAACTCTGCGGAGCCGAATAAACCAGAAAACAACCACCATGTAGCAGATAAAATAAGTAAGAATGTGACTGATAATGCAATCTTTTCAACCCTAACTCTGTGTTGACGAATTACCCTGTCAGGATAGTCCGGTAGTAGAATCACAGTTATTCACCACATGTCATGACTCATGAGTGCTACGGATATTTGTTTACAATTAAGGCCTCTGAGAATCTACTCCCCAGAGTTGATTAGCGGTGAAAACCAATAATGATAAAATTACAAAAACTAGTAAAACTGTTTGAAGAGGTTGCTGCCAAGGAGGTTCAACTGCAATTTTTGAATTGATTTCAATTTCTCCATTCTCACCTGAACTTTCACTTTCCCATTTAAAATATGAATTTATCATTTCTGAATCTGTAATATCAAAATACAATTCTACATCAAATAATCCTGGGCCATTAGAGTTTGCCGGAGGGACATTCACAAATGGTCCACATTGGTCATTTACACAAAATTGTCCTGAACCTGTGGAAGCTCTATTATTCTTCATAGATGCAGTGAAAATCACAGTATTGCCTTCTACTAATTTCCCATCAATTTCACTAGAAATTAATTCAATATCTATACCAAGGTTGGGAGAAATTGCTAGTCCAAAAGCAAGATTTTCATGATTCTGACTGGAATCATATGCATCTATGCTAAAAATATGAGTCCCTGAAGACAGTGGAGGTAGGGTCATTTTATCAATTTCAAATATACTCACATTTTCGGAAATAATTTGATTATCTATTTTCAAAGACCACCTAGTATCATCTATAGAATCCAAGTCATCAAAAGATTGTTGTAAAGAAATTGTTATCAAATCTCCATCTCTAGCTAAATTAGAAGATGAAATTGACTGATTATTTATTATTAAATCTGGAATAATTGTGGGACCTGAGCCATCCAAAACTATAATCTCCCATGCTCTAAATACAGTATTTCCTGCATCATCTGATATTGTTAAATTAACAGACCAAGAGGTAGATGGTTTAGCCTTATGACGTTCAGAAATATTTAGATGAAGACCATTAACATCTGCATTTTGATAGAAAATATCTGAGAATTGCAAATTATCTTCATCAGAATGAATATAGTTCGGAGTTTTATTTGAAACCAGTCTGATACTCACAGGGAACTCAGAATTAGGATCAATTGCTGAAATACTAAATGTAATCTCTGTATTGGATTTAACACTCATGGATTGATTACTATCTAATATTATTTGTTCATTATTATCATTTGTATATGAGATGACTGAATCCCAAATAGGAAATACTGAATCTATGACAATGTTTTCATTCCAAGTACTAGTTAAATTAAACCAATCTTTACAATACATTGCAATACTAGCAATATCTCCTTCAGTAAAACCGTAATCTTGTGTTACGAAATTGAAAGATGAGCCTGATTGATTCAGAACAATTGTTCCATTGTCTGATAATGTCCACCATTGCTCATTATCATCCAGTTTACTATCTTCGCAATGTCCCATATATGATGTCGTATACGCCAGAGTAATCATAGAGCCTGTTGAAGATCTATGTCCTATTGCATTAGGTACTTGATTGTTTGAAATTGAAACCCGAATATTACTTGCAACATTTGCTTCAGAACGATTTACGATAAACTCTCCAGGATTCCCAGAAAATAATTCATCCATCGCACTATATTTGTATTCCCAATCATCAGGAAGATATACCATTAGGGGAACTTCTTCGACCAATGCTCCTACTCTTGGGAAATCAATAATTCTGGTCGTCCTACTATCAGCTTGACCGACTAAGGTTGCAGACTCAAACCAACCCCATGTAGAGTTCTCTAAATTTATTGGCCCTGTAACTACTTTAGTTGTATTTATTTCAATTCCTTGGGAGGCATATAATGGATTATAGTCAAAAATACAGCAACCACCATTTTCAGAATTAGTCCAGTTTCTTTCTGAACGAAATAGTGTATCAAAAAGATTTGATTCATTTGAATCAATAAATCCATCAGAATTACCTAGGTAAATATCAATTTGGGCCCGTAGTCCAAGTTCTGAGTTCTCAAGAAGATCTGTTCCTATCTGATCTGAGAGCGTGATGGAAACCTCCCATGAGGAATTAAATTCTGAATTAATATTAATGTCATCTTCAATCACAAACTTAGAGTAACCATTGATGAACGTGGAGGCGTTGAGATCATTCTCTCCATGATTTTCTGAAGCACTTACTAGCGAACTGCTCAAACAGAAAATTAACAATAGACACAGAATAAATGAAAAAACATGTTTTGTCATTTTTTCACTCTCTTGAATCATTAAAAATAATCGTGGAACCATTAAAATCAATATTCAGAGGAATCATTCTGTGTTCTGAAGAGAACTCATTTCTTAATTTCTCGCGGATTCCTACTTCTCCATGAATGAGAAAGAATCCTCCCCCTCCGGCACCTAATAATTTTGCTCCATTAGCCCCGTTAGACATAATCCTATTATACATTTCATCGATGATTTCATTACTGACATTTTGAGAAATACCTCTTTTCATCATCCATGCTTCGTTGAGAAGATTTCCGAGTTTGGTTAAGTTTCCTGAAGAGAGAAACTCTCTAGCTTCACTAGCTTGTTCCCTAATTCTTAGTAGATTATTTATTGTTGATTTTCCATCTTCCTCGAAGTTTGATAGCACCTTGGATGCAGAACGAATCTGTCCTGTGAAAATTAGAGTAAATTCATCTGAGATATTTGACTTCAAATCATCTGAAATATCAATTGGTTCAACGATTACTTCTCCGTCCGGATGAAAAATAATTGAATTCATACCTCCATAGGCAGCAGCATACTGATCTTGTCTACCAATAGGTTGGCCAAGAATGTTGATTTCAATTTCACATGCTTCCGCAGCTAACTGAGATGCTGGGACATCTCTTCCTGCAAAACAATGCAGAGCATTTAGTAGACCTACTGTAACTGCTGATGATGAGCCCAATCCTGTACCTCTCGAAGGTATATCTGCTATTGTAGTAATTTCAACACCAGAAGTGACTCCTGTGATTCTCATAGACTCACGAACAAGTTCATGTTCAATATCTTCAAAATCATCAACAATTTCTAATTTTGAATAAGATACTCGTATCCTATCGTCAAAGCGTCTATTAACTGTAACATGGATATACCTATCGATAGTCAGAGAAGTAACCATTCCTCCATTTTCAGATGACTTTGAGTACCAATCAACGTCAGTTCCACCTCCGCAAAATGAGACTCGAACTGGGGTCCGACTGATTATCATCATGTTAATCGGATAATTCATCACTCATCAAGACAGCGGAATACGGTCATCAAAGGTTAAACTTAGAGGGCAATGCATATGACCCACCTCTGACGCGATTCAATAGGGAGTGAGTATGGGCGACCTTATTACGATGGATGATTTGACAAATGAGGAGATATTACAAGTTCTTGATAGTGCAAGAAGACTAGTCCCTGTAGCCAAGGGTGAAGTTTACTTACCTCTACTCCAAGGAAAGGTACTGGGAAACCTGTTCTTTGAAAACTCCACACGAACAAGAATGTCGTTTGAAGCTGCGATGAAGAGACTTGGAGGTGAAGTATTGAATCTGAGTTCAGTTGGTTCTTCTGTTGCAAAAGGTGAAACCTTGTATGATACAATGCAAATGGTAGACGGATATGCAGATATTGCTGTAATTAGACATCCGAACCAAGGAGCTGCTCAGTACAGTGCAGATGCAGTGGAAATACCAATTCTAAATGGAGGAGATGGCGCGGGAAATCACCCAACTCAGACCATGCTAGATCTGTTTACTATCCGTGAAGCGCATGGTAGTCTTGAAGGATTGAATGTAGTAATGGTNGGNGACCTCAGATACGGAAGAACCACACACAGTTTATCTCATGCATTAGTAAGATTTGGAGCAAAAATNACTCTTGTATCCCCGGATNCTCTCAAAATGCCTGATGAAATAGTTTCAGATTTAAANAATCATGGAGGAGAAATTACNGAGACAGAAGAAATGTCATCATCTATTGATTCTGCAGATGTTATCTACATGACAAGAATCCAAAAAGAGAGATTNCCAGATGAAGATGAATACATGAAAGTTGCAGGAATTTACAAATTAACTGAAGATGATTTGTCAGAGGCAAAGTCTGGAATGATAGTAATGCACCCTCTACCTAGAGTTAATGAATTGCATGCAAGTGTAGACTCTACTAAACATGCAAAATACTTCCAACAAGCATTCAATGGGGTTCCAACAAGGATGGCTTTACTCTGTAGAAGCTTAGGTATAGACATCCCGAAAGAGGTGAAATAATGAGTGAAATGAGACGTGTTACTGCAATTTGTAATGGTACTGCAATTGATCATATTCCATCAGGTCATGCATTACAGGTGCTGAGAATGTTAAGATTAGACGTAGGTAGATCTAATCCAATTTCTATGGTGATGAATGTCCCTAGCGGTAAAATGGGTAGAAAAGACGTACTAAAGATTGAGGACAGAGAATTGAATCAGGAAGAATTAGATCGTCTCGCTTTAATCGCCCCTAAAGCCTCAGTTGCGATTATCAGAAATTATCATGTTGCAGAAAAAAGAACTATTGAACTGGGNACAGAATTAATTAACATCGTTAGATGTTCATTTTCAAATTGTATAACACAAAATNCTCGTGAACCATTACCTCATAAATTAAAAATAATTTCTGCAGANCCAATGGAAATAAGATGTTCATATTGTGGTAAAAATCAAGATATANATGAAATTGTAGATTATATCATCTAATTTTCTTCTATCCAACTTTTCATGGTACATGCTTGACAAATCTCTCGACTTGTAATTTCCCCACATTTTATACAATTTTTAATCTCTGATTTAACTGGATTTACTTCTTTGTATAATTTCCTTATTTGGTCTAAAGAATGTAATAACCCATGCCTTGAACCCGGAGTAATTGTTTCCATGTCCGCAATTATTCTCCGGCTTAATTGTCTCATAGCACCTGGAGCATGTGGACAATCACCATGATGAATTGGAAGTTTAGAAAAAATTGCATGTGCATGAATTTCCTGTTCTGGTATCCATCGTAATGGAACTACTCTGGGTGCTAAACCATCGATNGGGTCATCAGTATGTGGAGCTAATCTAACAGATCTTTCGATATTTCCTTTTTGAAAGTTCATTATTATGGATTGAGCCATATCATCAAGATTGTGCCCTAAAGCCATAATATCTGCATTCACTTTTTCAGCCANAGAATTTATTCCTTGTCTTCTGAAAACACCACAGTAAGAACATGGCATCATACCTTTAGCTTCGGGGTTATTTTCTCCAATTGCATCCATCTTCTTAACGACATTATCCATCCTATCGTATCCTAATTCTTCATATGATAGTGTTTCAAATCTAATANTCAAGGATTCTGCNAATTCTCTTGCTAATTCGAGTGATGGTGAACGATATCCATCAATACCCTCATCAATACATCCAGAAATAATCTCTACATCTCTCCTTTGACCAATAATATCGACTAACATACTAAGCAATACTGCAGAATCCTTACCCCCTGAAATTGCTACGAATATGCGGAAAGGGGAACCATCTGGATGACGAGCATCTTTTGGTAGATTAATTTGAGAACGAACTTCTTTAGCCACTCTTTTCCTAATAGAAGATGCCAGATGTTTTCCACACAAATGTTGACCGCTGTACTCCTGAAAAAGTATCGAGGGGTCTCTACATTGACTACAGGATTGTATCGAGAGCCCGCCTGCCATGATGTTCCGTTAGGTATTCTGCGCTTGAACCCAACGCGAGACAAAGATAGTGATTAAGCGATGGNTTGATGACCTATGGGGCCTTGAANGNAGTATGGATGAGNCATCCCCATTACCTAATTTAAAATTACAGAAAGTTGGCAATTCGGGTCCTTGGTTACATCGTCTATTAGTACTGAGTACAATTTCCCTAACAATCTTCTATCAAGAAAAGATTGTTGATATTTTTGAATCTTTTAATATTACTAATATGACTTTAATAATTTTAATTCAATTTATCATGATAATATTTTTCTGGGGGATATTACATAAGTTTCTACGATTAAGCTAATTCCTTATCTTAGATAGACCTGTTTCTATAACTCCAGTAATTCTCTGCCATGGGATAACAAATCTTCCTCCAGCAACCACTATCATGAATAGAGAGGCTGAAATCACCTTTCCATAGGTAAGTTGTAATTCAAGTGATTCTTTGACTTGTCCAGACCACTGAGAACCTTCTAAAACACCAACAAATGAAATCAAGAAATCATCAAATTCAAGAGCGAAGGCTGTGGTTAAACCTACCACAATCATCACCCCAAATAAGTGAATTAAGTGACCATTAATGATGTTATTAAATTGGTTAACGTATTCAGAATCTTTCTTTGAAGCTTCGGGAAGAACAGATGTATATTCTAGATTTGTAATCACAGCCAACCCNGATTCTAAAAANAATAAAAGAAGAAGTGCNACNGTCAGCAAATCAAATGCTAATGGAGATATCATGCCNCCAAATAGTGTCGCTTCACCAATCTGTGCAGAAAGTGGCTTCAAGCCTACGTCGACCGCAGTAGTTACACCCTCAAATGTCAACATTGCATGGATACCAATGACCATCAAAAAGTATCCAGTTGCCCAAGTAATCATTCTTTTTGATAATCCCCAAATACCCATCAAACCTGCTAAGATTGGTGCAAAGACAATTCCGAAAAAGACTAATTCGAAGAAAAATTCAAATGGTGCTAAAACCAGATTAATATGATTGAATTTATCGTCTGAGTTTCCTATTGGTAAATAAAAACCATTAGAAACTATNCCAATTAACCAAGAAATAAGGAATGGAAGTAAAAACCATGACGCCATGATCACACTGAATGTTCTTTTGAGAATAAGTTGAAATCTATCGCCCCGGGTTTGAATAAAAACCCATAATGCAGTCAGTACAAAACAAAGGACTAGAGGCATTGTGAATGCATCGAAACCAGTCTCATTAATACCTGTAATAAAATCGGGAAGAATTGTATTCCCATTGGATTTCATCCATCTTAGTCCTCTAGTATGTTCGTAAGCCGGACACCATCCATCTTCACCAGAATTTGCAACAAAAGTTTCAGAGCATTCCCCATACAGCTCACTCATTTTCCTCATTAAGTACAATAGCGAAACAGTTGACAATACCTGTAATAGAAGTATCTGCCACCTAAAACGTAACTTTGTAATATGGAGAGTTTTGGATTCTGGTACTACTTCAGTTGCCATTTCTAATCCTCCTAAACTGTCCTAATTTGTAGCAATGCCTGAGATAATTCAACACTAGGTGTCCAATCAATTACTTTAGCCCCATAACCAGAAATTGCTGTGAGTCGGTTCTGTCTTTCTAATTTCAAAACTTCATATGCCATTCTTGGTATTCTACTAACTAACCTCTCCAAATCAATACTACTGGGCGATAAAACAATTACTTCATGNCCTTTTCCTGAGAGATTCCTGATAGCAGAAAGAGTAGTTCCGTCACCTTCAAGACTACTGATAATGAAAACCGGTGAACCTCTAGAAATCCTTGGTGAAAGAGCATTAGTTACTGCTTGTAGAGGCATACTTCCTTTGGATTCTACAGCGGCAAGTTGGCTGAGTACCTTGTAATGCTGTTTATCTCCAGTCTCAGGAGGAAGAAAATCCATTCTTTCACCATAAGTAACTAATGAAACNGAATCTCTTCTCTTAATGAAATAATTTGCAATTGATGCTGCAGCAACAGTTCCCATTTCTAATGGATTCTTGAGTACAGTACCAATTCTTGCCACATCTCGAGTGTCCAATATGATGAAAACATCAGTGACAGCGTCTCTAGTTTTCTCATTGACCATTAATTCACCTGTTCTGGCAAAAGCCTTCCAATTAATTGATCTAAAAGAATCGCCTGGGAAATATTCCCTCAATGCATAGAACTCCATTCCTTGACCCGGAGTTTTTAATGTTGTAGCTCCTGTATACATCTTAGGGACATCAGAACGAATCAAGGCTTCTTCTACATCTCTAACTTGAGGGAAAACTGTGATATCAGACCTGTCGCCAATACTGGTTTCTGAAACAAATAAATTAAATGCATTCCTATATCTTATAGAGGTTGGACCTATTGTATAGTGACCTCTTAGAGGACAACGAACCGTGTAACGAATTGTTGCAGACTGTCCTGGACCGAGATTCATTCTCATTAGATTTATTCCCTTTCTCATTTTCATCTCATGAGGTACATTATCAAAAACCTCTAACTGCTGAGTACGTCGATAAGACTTATTGGTAATTGTCAAAATAACATTAATATCGTCTCCTTTGTATACATTAACNGCAGAAACTTCTCTATTTATTTCTAAATCTGAATGACCTTCGACCCAACCATTAATGGCTAAAAATGAGACAAAAGTAAGTCCAATTATCATTAATTGAAAATTTGAAATCATCATACCGATTAGAATCAAGCTTATCCCACTTGTTAAGATGATAGCTGCTTTACGAGTCCACATATTCAACCTCCTCTTCAGAACTGGTAGAACCCCACTCTTTGATTCTCTTCACTATACCGACCAGTTCATCTGGTTTATACCGTCTATCCTCAAAAATAAATTTAGTTAATACTTGATCATCGATCATCCTTTGTAAATCTGCAGCAGGTAGTGCATCAAACTCTTCTCTGGATAAGGTATTTAGATTTCTTATCCTTGTAAGTAGAACTTGTCTTATTTTTTCTGGTTTTTGATAATATTCATACCTTCTAGCATCACCAAAACCATAGTAAATTATCCTAAAAACATGACGCCAATTTTCAGGATCTTCTTTACGAATTAGCACTGCTTCAAGAGTAATGAACAATCCTAAAAACAATAGTAGCATTGCCATCCAATCATTTGTAAAATAAATCAATAAATAATACATTAAATTATACGTATCACCAAACAAAGTAGGTTGTTGATGCCTTGACTCATCAAAAATTACAATAGCATTAGAGGAGCTTTTTGCACTAGAATTACCAATCAATAATGATTCAGCAATTACATCCAATGCCCACTTACGATTATCGTTTGAAGGGACCACATCATCGACTCCTGAATAGAAGGCGTCATCATATAGTGAATTAGTCAATATTGAACCATCTGCAACAAAGTGTACTCTACCTGAGTCTGCCCCCACACACAGGCGATCTGCGCAATAACGGACATATACTGCAAATGGACCTACCTCGTCTCCATCAATTCCAAAGGCTGAAGAGCCAATAGTCAGGTTACCATCATCATTAGTGTCAAGATATGAATCAAGCGTGGACTTACCAATGTCATATCTATTCTCAACTGGATTATAAGAACCAGCATTGAAAGCTGAAGGTTGATTGGTTAGTAGATTATAATTCTCAGAAAAGTCCCATTCCGTTTCTGATATCCATCTGTGAGAACATAATCCTGCGTCTTCTTTGGTGATTCCCGCAGGGAATGTTGTGATATCATAAGGATCTGTATCTAGCAAATCAATAAATCCATCAGTATCAGAATCTCTGAGACAAGGATGAATACTAGATAGAGAACCAGAATTAGTAGTAAAATTAAATGCCGATGTCGTATTCACCCAAATGAAATTATAATCTAACTCAGTAGCATAGGCTTCTCCATCATATAGCGTGTGACCCGAAAACTCCAACCCAAATTGTTCTGCTAAAGTTGAAGAATAACCTTTGTCATCCATCAAAAGTACAGTCCCTCCGGCTTCAACAAACTCGTCAATAGCAAGTATTTCTGAAGTTGTATAACCAGCCCCTTCAGACAATTCAATGACATTCTCATCACCAGTAAACCGAGGTAATGAGATTGTATCTTTCTCGACACCTGAAATAATAAAAATAGCTTCTTCGGGATGATCTATCTCGCTCAATAGAAGAGGGCTAGANACCAAGGCAGTTGTATCCACACCCATTCTATTNATTTCGGCTCTAAATAGGCCTAANTCGTTCCAATCATCACCATAAGCAGATTGTTGAGTTTGTCCGTCAGTNACGTATGTGGCTGCAATNGTAGAAATCAATAGAATTAGTAATATCCAAAAAGCTCCGACTAGCATATTACGGCGGGCTTTTAGGGTTGTTAATCGGCGAGCATAGTCACGAAAATTGGCCAACCTATACACCACCTAGTCAATAAGACAAATATCGAGCCTGAACTTCGACTTAAGACGGTTGTGAACGAATGTACGGTTATGCATCATACTATTCTGACAATTTGATTACTTTACCGACACTATCAATTTCCTCAACTGGAACCGATAAAAGACCGTTTANAGTNGGCCAAGGGAGNAGTTGAGGATTTATGTCTGATTCAATCATTACCAATATATTCGTAATTTGACCACTGTCGATGTCAATAGTAAAATCTGTAACAATTCCTAACCTATCGTCAGCGATATCATGTACTTCACGGTTAATTATTTCTCGACCGAATGTCACTGGCATTTTTTCCCCTCACGCTGATTCTATACCCGAATGTACCTCTGAGCTACGGCGTACTGATTCGAGCCCACTAGTCAATCTTGCCTCCATTCTGTTATAATAATCCATCATTTCATCTGTTATTGTGGGTCNGACTCTTTTTATNGCCTCTTCAAAATGTTTCTTTGATACGCTTTTTTTATCAGCTCTCATTGAAATTAAAGCTGCTTCTCTGCATATTGCCTCAATATCAGCACCAGTGTAATTTACTAACTGTGGAGCTAAATCTTCAATCTTGAACTTTCCAAGAGGCATAGGTTCAGAGTGTATTTTTANAATCGCCTTGATTGAATCAATGTCGGGAGGAGGAATATGAAGAACCCTTTCGAATCTTCCACTTCTAAGTAAGGCTGGATCTATCATTTCTGGTCGATTAGTAGCTGCAACTACTATCACTCCTTCCATAGATTCAACTCCGTCCATCGAACTTAATAGTTGATTTACCACTCTGTTCATCACATCTGAACCCTCTCCNGTNTTACTNCTTCGAACACCCGCGATACTCTCAAACTCATCCAAGAANATNATAGAGGGACTAGATTGTTTGGCTTTCTTGAATAATTCCCTAACCGCCTTCTCAGAATCACCTACCCATTTTGAAATTAATTCGGGACCTTTTATGGTGATGAAATTCGCCTTAGCTTCATTTGCAATAGCCTTTGCAATAAGTGTCTTACCTGTCCCTGGAGCCCCGAATAAAACAATTCCTCTAGGGGGATTAATTCCAAAGTGGTCGAACATTTCAGGTCTTGTTAAAGGCCATTCGATACTTTCCTTAAGTCTCTCTTTCACTTCCATTAAGCCTCCAACTTGATCCCAACTAACCTCGGGAACTTCAAGATAAATCTCCCTTAATGCACTGGGTTCGATTTCCTTAATCGCTAATCTGAAATCTGCCATTCTAACTTCCATTTTCTCAAGTACTTCAGCTGGAATTTGTTCTTCATCCAAGTCGATTTCTGGAAGGTATCTTCNAAGAGCCTTCATTGCAGCNTCTCTTACNAGAGCTGATATATCNGCACCAACAAAACCNTGAGTATTATCTAATAACCATTCAATCTCAAAATCATCNCTAATTGGCATACCACGTGTATGAATGCCTATTATTTCTGAACGACCNTTTTTGTCNGGNACTCCTATNTCNAATTCTCGATCGAATCTTCCACCACGTCGAAGTGCGGGNTCTATTGCATCNGGACGNTTAGTTGCTCCAATAACGATTACATTATCTCGACCTTGCATTCCATCTAATAGAGTTAATAATTGTGCGACAACTCTTCTTTCCACTTCTCCACTAACGTCTTCCCTTTTTGGNGCGATAGAGTCTAATTCATCTATGAAAATTATCGCAGGAGCATTTGCGGCTGCTTCATCAAATATTTCNCGCAATTGTTTTTCACTCTCACCGTAATATTTGGAAATAATCTCCGGGCCATTTATTGAGGTGAAATTAGCTTTGGTCTCTGAAGCAACTGCCTTAGCAATCAATGTTTTTCCAGTCCCTGGGGGGCCGTGTAGTAATACTCCTCTAGGAGGATCAATACCTAATCTTCTGAAAAGAATTGGNTGCTTCAGTGGAAGTTCAATCATTTCTCTNACTTTTTGTAATTGTTCACCAATTCCTCCTATATCTTCATATGAAATTGTTGATATTGGTTGTCCNGTTTCATCTTCTTCATCTACTGGCTCTTCTTTGATTACAATTTCAGTNTCAGGTAGAACTTGAACAATACCCTTNGGNGTAGTTTGAACNATCTGGAAAGGCAAAGCCTCAGCAAAGAGAGTCATNCCTGGAATGAAAATTCTATCNCCAGANACNACCGGTCTCTTGTTTAGNCCTCTTCGAGCAAATCCTTCTATTCCTGGACCAAAACGAACTTTCTGTTGTTTTGCCATTACAGGACTGAGAATTAACTTTTGACAAGGCTGTGTTTCGACTTTGCGAATAGTAACCTTATCTCCAAGAGAAACTCCGGCATTCTTCCTAATTATTCCGTCAACTCTGATAATTCCGAGATTCGCATCTTCTGGACGGCAACGCCATACTATAGCTGCAGTTTTTTGTTCGCCTGTAATCTCTACAATATCACCTGGTTTAAGATTTAGATCATTGTCAAAAGGCACTCTAGCTCGACCATGTCCTACGTCACTCGGTATGGCCTTTGCTACTCTAAGTTGTAAGTCATCTACCTCATCATTTGACATTCGACATCCCTCTGAACGAACCTTTGTAGTAATAGGGGGTAGTTAAACCTGTGAACTTGAAGATGTCAAATGAATTGGCATTAATTCACCATAATCTCCTTGAGAAGGTTTCTTGATAGAGTTGTATTTCGGAAGAACATGACCAATGTGCTCGAAACAGGATTCGACTTTATGGAATCTGATAATCCCAATGGTAGCCCGAAGGTTAAGGGATACAACATAATTAATGGTGAATTGAAATTATCTAGTGGAGGAGAGACCTTTGAAAGTCTTAATCCTGCATTACTTTCAGACTGTCTCGGAGAATTTCCGCTATCAAATAAAGAGGATGTGCATGAGGCTCTAAAAGCGGCTAGAAATGCGTTTCCTTCTTGGTCAGCAACACCAGCACCCACAAGAGGACAAATTATTGGAAATATGGGTAGACTNCTAATGCAATACAAGGACGATATCGTNAGAGTAGAAACAAGAGAAATAGGGAAGACNTTGAAAGAAAGTGGAGGAGAAGTACAGGAAGCNATNGATACATGTCTATTNTTCCAATCAGANGGACGCAGNCTATATGGCCAAACTGTNAATTCAGAANTGCCTGATAAAGAACTNTTCACATATAGAAGACCATTAGGGGTTTGTGGAATAATCAACGCATGTAATTTCCCATCAGCAGTTCCATTTTGGAAAATGATTCCTGCAATTATGTGTGGAAATACCTGCGTCTGGAAAAGCCCACAAGATTCTCCTTTACTATCATTTATGCTGACTAGAATAATGCATGAAGCAGGCTTGCCGAATGGTGTCATTAACTTAGTTCATGGCAAAGGAAGTGGTGCGGGACAACATCTAGTAGATGCAGTTGATCTAGGTTTAGTAAACAAAATCAGTTTTACAGGATCAACATCTGTAGGGAAAATGATTGGAGAAACTTGTGGAAGAAATCTAGTTTCTGCTAGCCTAGAATTAGGAGGCAAGAATCCATTGGTTATTATGCCGAGTGCAAATATGGAAAATGCCGTTGAAGGAGCATATTGGGCAGGTTTTGGCACAGCAGGACAACGATGTACCAGTCTCGGAAATCTAATTATTCANGAAGAAATATATGANGANTTTATNGAAANANTNATGNAAAANGTNANNACAACTACTATNGGAAATTCAATGAATCANGAGAATGTCCTATATGGCCCNATGCTNTCAGAGAAATATGCTAATGATTTNATGCGAGATTTAGAATTATGTGANAAGAGTGGNGCNAGNAAACTNTGGGGTAATGGNANAATNACNTCCGANAATATGCCAAANAATTTCCTTGGTAATCCAGATGANGGAGTATACATGTGGCCACANGTTTANGCTGATGTAACAGAAGATATGGAATGTTTCCATGAAGAAATATTTGGTCCAGTAATTACTATTGTGAAAGCTAAAGATTTTGATCATGCATTACATCTTGCAAATGCATCTCCATATGGTTTATCTAGTGCAATTTATACAAATGATAGATTGGAAGCCTACAGGTATAAAACTGGTATTAAAGCCGGAATGACAGGGATAAATAATTCAACTACTGGAGCCGAAGCACATCTCCCATTTGGAGGTGTGAAGGGTAGTGGAAATGGTACCAGAGAGTCTGGAATATGGGTCATTGAATCATATTCATATTGGCACGCAGTAAATGATGAATTATCTGGAAAATTACAACTTGCTCAAATGGATGTAGAAGAAGTTGAGTTAATTGAAGAAGACGTAGATTATTCCTCATTGGCTTGATTCAAAAAATCTCATGGAAACATCATTTCTCCACATTCTGGACAAGGTAAGGTTGGTATCCATACTCCTGGCATATATCCACAATTCGAACAAATCGAAGAGGATAAATCGCTAAAATCATCCATTTTAATCGATACGCCGAGAAACAAGACTGTAATAAAAATTTACTAGAGGTTGAACGACTGAGTAGGGTAAATGCAATCACTTATTGGTCTCCTTTGATTCGGAAGTATTACTGGCACCTGCGCCAGTTGGTGAGTTACTTGTCTGAAGCAGTCAAACTTCCCCTGAAAAAGGGATTTGGAAAAACAGATCGAATTGACAAATGGTGGACTAAACCATTTTGGATGGGATTTGGACTGACTCTGGCTTTAGTATATACAGCATTACGAGTTTTGGTTTGGGACGGAGCTATACATTATGATGATCATAGAGTTACTTCACCAATTTTCTCACCGGATGTAATACATTTATTCGATCTACAAACACCAAATTGGATGAATTCTGCGTTATTGATTTTATGGATTCCATTCGGTTTTAGAGGTACCTGTTATTACATGAGAAAAGTATACCACAGAGTATTTTTCCAAAATCCTACTGCATGTGTTGTTGCTAAACCTGAAGTCAATTATCGATTGGGATACAAAGGTGAAACTGGATTATTTGTACTGAATAATATTCATAGATATATGTTGTACTTAGCGATAATTATTCTTTCAATGAAAATATATGATGTCTATCATACGATGTGGTTCCATGGAGATAATGGAACTGATTTTGGAATATCTATCGGGACTTTAGTACTAGCAACTGAATCGTTCCTTCTATTGATGTATGTAGCATCATGTCATGCATTCAGACATCTCTTTGGCGGTGGAATGGATCAATGGAGAGGTGGCATTTCAGGGATAATGGGTAAATTATATGTTAAAATAAGTAATTTAAACATTCAACATGCGTTTTGGTTTTGGACCAGTTTAGCTATGGTATTTATTGGAGATTTGTTTGTATGGGCGGTTTCAGAAGGCAGAATCCAGGACTATCATTGGATTATAATGTGAGGTGAAATGATGAGTGAAGATTACATTATTCATGAGCATGATGTCGTGATTATAGGAGCAGGCGGAGCCGGTTTAAGAGCAGCGATTGAGGCTAGTAATTCAGGAGTTAGTGTTGCAATGATTTGTAAATCAATGCTTGGAAAAGCTCACACAGTAATGGCTGAAGGAGGAGCAGCAGCAGCGTTAGGAAATAAGGATCCTAGAGATAATTGGCAAACTCATTTTAGAGATACTATGAAAGGAGGAAAATATCTGAATGATTGGAGAATGGCAAGAATCCATGCTCAACAAGCCCCTGATAGGATTAGAGAACTGGAAACATGGGGGGCTGTTTTTGATAGAACACCTAGAGGTTTGACTAATCAAAGAAACTTCGGAGGACATACCTATCCAAGATTAGCCCACATTGGTGACGCGACCGGTTTAGAATTAATCAGAACTCTACAAGAAAAGGGAGTTCATATGGGAATGGAAATTTTCATGGAATTCACCGTTCGTAAATTGTTTAAGACCGATGGTAAAATATCAGGATGTTTTGCATATGATAGAAATAATGGTACTTTGCATGTCTTCAAAGCGAAAACTATCGTAATGGCTACAGGAGGCGCAACGAGATGTTGGTCCGTATGTTCAGGTTCATGGGAATATACAGGAGAGGGATATGCATTAGCGTACTGGGCAGGAGCTGAGATGGGAGATATGGAATTTATTCAGTTCCACCCTACAGGAATGATATGGCCTCCTTCTGTAAAAGGAATTTTGGTCACTGAAGGAGTTCGAGGAGAAGGGGGGATGTTAACTAATTCTGAAGGTAAGAGATTCATGTTTGACTATGTACCTGAAATGTACAAAGACGAATTTGCAGATACGGAAGAAGAGGCCTTGGAGTGGGTTTCCGAGATTGTTGAGGGTAAATTGGCAACGGTTAGAAGACCACCTGAATTACTGACTAGAGATGTTGTTGCTAAAGCAATCAATGCCGAAAGAGATGCGGGCAGAGCCAGTGCTCACGGAGGTGCATATCTGGATATTTCTTGGAGAGAACCTGATCAAGTAAGAAAAAAGCTTCCAGGTATGTATCATCAATTCAAAGAGTTAGCCGCTGTAGATATTACTACTGAGAAGATGGAAGTTGGCCCTACTGCACATTATGTCATGGGGGGAATAAAAGTTCATCCAGAGACACAAGAAACAACTGTATCTAGAATGTTTGCAGCCGGCGAAGCTGCGACTGGGTTACATGGAGCTAATAGGCTCGGAGGTAATTCGCTATCTGACTTAATTGTATTTGGAAAAATAGCTGGAGAAAATGCAGCATTAGTTGCAAAAGAAATTGATGATTTCCTTCCAATAGACTCTAATGAAATTAAAATTGCAATTGAAGAAACTTTAGCTCCATTAAACAGAACTGATGGAGAGAATCCGGCAAAGGTTGTTGAAGATTTACGAGAAATGATGCAATATAAAGTAGGTATAATTAGNACTGAAAGNCTNTTAAAAGAGGCTTTGAATGATTTAGANAAACTCGAAGAACGTTCTAAAAATACATCTGCTGGAACTAGTAGNATCTANAATCCTGGTTGGCATCAAGCACTNGAAATTGATGCTATGATTGATGTCAGTAGAATGTGCACCTTAGCTGCATTNCANAGGAAAGAATCTAGAGGNGGACATACTAGAGATGATTACCCNCANCCTGATTACAAATATTGGGGNAAGGTGAATAGTGTTATTTCNATGAAAGATGNGATGACNATTGANCACCGAAGTTATCCCCCNATAGATGATGAATTGAAAAAATTNTTAGATGCCGATGATTTACACGAGGAGGAATGAAATGAGCGAAGATGTAACATTCAAAATTTTCAGAGGGGAACCTGATGAAGACGGAGAACCTTTTGGAGAAATGGTAGATTACACTGTTGAAATGGATGAAGGTATGGTGGTACTTGACGTAATTCACAGGATACAAGCAGAACACGCACCAGATTTATCGTGCAGATGGAATTGCAAAGCNGGTAAGTGNGGATCCTGTTCGGCTGAAGTAAATGGTAAGCCAAGACTAATGTGTATGACAAGGATGGAAGAAGTAATGGAAGAAACTCCAGAAGGAGAACCAGTTCTTATCAAACCGATGCAAGCATTCCCTTTAACAAAGGATTTGGTTACAGATACTTCATGGGCATATGAAATGAATAAGAAAATGGTTCCTGTTAACGGNCCTGATGAATTAGATTGGGAATTTAATCAAAATGAAGCTAATAGAATTCAAGAATTCAGAGGTTGTATTGAATGTATGTTGTGTGTTAATACGTGNCATGTATTGAGAGAACATCAAAAATTCGATGAGTTNGCNGGACCNAGATTCTTCGTTCGATTAGCNGGNCTAGAGATGCANCCCTTGGATGTAGAAAATAGAATNCCAGAAATTAAAGATGATTTCGGAATAGGTTATTGTAACATTACTAGGTGTTGTACAGAGGTATGTCCCGCAGGAATAAATATTACAGACAATGCAATCATTCCCCTGAAAGAAAGAGTAGTGACTGAATACTATGATCCAATAGCGATTATTGGTCGAAAGTTAGGATTGAGATGATTTTGACCCTTTTCGAGTAAACCCGAAAAGGGGTTATGTAATTCCGGAAAAANGAATACTCATAATCGAGTAATTCCAATTTTCTTTACATTGGCCTTCTTGATTTTGGGTGGTAGCCAAGCTGGACCATTGGCCGGCTTATCGACAATCTCAGTCCAACCTTCAAAATTGTGAACACGATTTGTNCCACGCTCACGCAGTTGGATAGGATTGGGCACCTCACGAGTAGCTGCTTTCAGGGCCGCTCCTCGTGGCTGCTTGCTTACGAACACTTGACTAGTGTCCTTTCCATTTTCCATCAATACGAAGTATTTTTTGTCTGACATAAAGTAATCCTCCACCGCTTCGCCTGTCAAAACAGGATATGAATGTATTGTATAAAAAACGCGATACTGCGNCACAATCGAGGTAAAACAAGAAAAACCAACTAGGNNAAAAAAAATTACATTTCCGCGCAAGCCAGTGTTTTAGTNTTCAAAACNCCGGGGATNGCACGTATTGATTCCACTACTAATCTTGCAATCTCACCCATATTTTCTGCCTCNAATTTGATTATCAAATCATGGTCTCCAAATAAGAGATTTGCATCAGTTACAAATGATAATGTTGAGGCTGCATTAAACACATTAACTTCAGAACCNGGTTCGACATTCACTAGTACGTAACCTACCGACATATACTCCCGGGAGACGTCTTCACGCATCAAATCTTCGTATTCGATTTCAGAACCTTGGGAAGAAGCATACATATTGGATGCCTTAGTCTCACACATATATGGCAGAGGTCATCATAGTCCGAGAATGTAAGTATGGACAGGTGAGAGTTTGCTTTGGGAATGTCACTAGAGTAGAAGGTGATATCATGGTTATACCAGCAAATAATAGATTAGCTGGGAGAGAAGGTTTAGATGAAGTTATGCAACTTGCAGCAGGGCCAGAGTTAAGAGCAGCGTGTACTGAAATTGCAAAAGAAAAACGTAAAACCAACTCACAACCTTGTGGTGTAGGCGAAGCAGTAACCACATCTGCCTACAACTTACCTGCTGAACATCTAGTTCATGTTGTAGGTCCTGATTGTAGAAGACCTACACAAGATCAGTATAGGAGAGAATTATTGAAAAAATCATATGACTCATTATTTACAGAGGTAGAAAATCTTGAGCCTCGAAAAACTTTGGTTTTACCTCCTTTAGGNATGGATGTATTTTCTTATCCTCACAGAGAAGGAGCAAGAATGACAATGGAGATAGTATTAGCTTGGATGGACGAAGGGGAAGATCCTGGAGTTGATATGGTTTTAATCGTAACAAATGAACAAAGTTTCCTGAAAAATATGAAAACAGTGTATCGTGAAAGTGAAGACCAGTTTCCTGGAGTTGACAGAACAAGAGAATATAGAAAAGGAAAATTCCAATAATTTACCTAATCTCAGTTCTGAACTAATATTCGAAAAATGGCTAGAAATACGTTATTCATGCGATGTCCTCAATAACCTTGAGATTACGATAGTATCATGGGAATAGGAGGGGCATACGAGAGAGAGTTGCGGTCAGTGCTTGCAGGTGAGGAAAAGGGAGTACGGGCAATAACAAGATCCTGTAATGAAACAGAACGTGCACAAGCTATGAAAATCTGCCAACGTCCATTCCTAGTAGTTAGGGCACCTGGAAGTGGTTCAGAAGGTACAGGTGACCTTCTAGCATTGAGAGGAGATATGTGTTTTCCAATAGAAGTTAAATCCTCAAAAAAGTCCAAATTATATCTGTCTGGAAGAACTGTATTACAATATCAGGCATTGGAAGAAATCGGGAATAGATGTTCAATACAACCATTTTATGCATACCGACTAAAAGGAGTTAGGGGAGATAGTTGGAGAATATTCAGAGTCAAGACTGAGGGGNTAACAGGAAAACAANGATTGCTCTCGAGAAGAGTTCCCGAATTACCCTTGACAAGAAACGGAACTCCATATCTTGATTGGGAGAAAGGACTTCCTTTGCATAAATTCCTTTCATTGATTTCTAAATCGGAGAATTCAAATAGTATTCTATCTAGTAAAACTGAGGAGGAAAATAGTTTCCCAAAAAATGAGGGAGTAGTTTTTCAATATAAATCATCATCAGAGAGAACAGCATCGAGTCTATCAAATTCTTGAATCAGACTTTCCACCTCTCGAGACAAATTCTCAAATCTAGCCTGATTTAACAAACGTTCGATGCTGTCTCTTTCTCTTCTGATAGAATCTAGTTGACGTTTTTCACTCTTGACTACTTCAGAATCACGTTCAACCATGTAATTCGGAGAGGGTTATCTTTGAAGTCATTTTTGGAATAAAGAACACAAGTTGAAGAGTAGGTGGGTTAGCCACTTAACATGCGAGGAGAGGAGGGGTCTGCGACGAGTCATCTTCTACCTATGATTTCGATATACTTTTTTTACCTCCTTGGACTACCAATTTGGGGTGCCATATTAATGGTAATTTGGTATTGGGGATTAATTACTCTAGAAAATAATGGTACTTTAGATAATTGGGATGCAACTAGAGTATTGGGTTTCATACTAATGATTAGAACCAAAAAAGGTAGAATTTTGTTAGATAGTATCTCAAAATATAGGCGATTTTGGAGAGGATTTGGAGAGTTTTCAATATGGTTATGTTTTATCGTAATGTTTGGCGTAATGCTTCTTTTAATTTTCAGCGCCATACTCAGTGCTACTTCTCCTCCGGAAGAACCGATTCCGGCAAAAGATCTATTGTTAATTCCGGGAGTAACAAGTTTCGTACCCTTCTGGTGGCCTGTAATTGCACTTGTAATTGCTATCATAATTCACGAATATGGACATGCAATACAGGCAAGAGTTCACGGCATGAGGGCGAAAAGTTTCGGATTATTACTTCTGGGTCCTTTGCCAATGGGCGCTTTTTTTGAACCGGAGATTCAAGAAATGACCAAAGCACCTAGGAGAGAAAGATTACGAATTTATGCAGCAGCACCATCGATAAATATTGTCACTACATACATTGTGTTAATTCTACTTTCCTGTACAGCTTCAGGATTTGTTGCTTCTGAACCAGGATTGCATGCTAAAGGAATCATTATTGGTAGTGGTGCTGACGATGCTGGTCTAGAACCCTATGAAATAATCACGCATCTCGATGGAATAGAAGTTTCAGATTATGATTCATTTACAGAAGTAATGGACACAAAAAATGCAGGAGATGAAATGAACCTGTCAGTATTATCCCGGAAGGATGATGCTGGGGAAAGAGATTCTAGAAATATTGTTGTAACATTGACTGATCAGTTAGATTATTATATTTCACAAGGAATTCCTGAATGGTTCGAGGGGAATTGTAACAGTGAAGAAAACTGTATGAATGAATATATCGATTTTTTAAATGAAAATGGCATACAAGAAGGAGATGCATTTCTTGGTGTCAGCGGAATCTCATCAGGAACTAGTGCTGTTGATGGGTATAAACTATCATCAACCGAAGATTTGAATCCTGTATTTAGAACTGTGATTTTTATATTCAAGCCATTAGAATTACTAGGTCAACCAATACAATTGGAAGGGCATTCAATGCCTCTTGAAGAAAGAGACCTACTTGAATCAGGAGATGGAGCTATCGCTTCAATAATCGGTACAAATGGAATGTTGGCTATATTTGATTTCTTATTTTGGTTTGCTTGGATAAATTTTATTCTTGGATTTGCTAACCTTATTCCAATGGTTCCATTTGATGGCGGACAGATAACGAGAGATTCAACCCACTCTGTAATAAAATTCTTTGGGAAAAATATGAATCCGTTGAAAGTAGAAAATTTAGCTAATAGAGTAAGTGGCCTAAGCAGTATAATTATACTTCTGATCGTTTTATTCCCAATTTTGTTAGCAAATATATTCTAATCTATTCTTCCTCATCACTTTGTTTAGGAAAAACGATATCATATAACATCGGCATAATTACTACTGCAGCTATTAGGGTCAAGAGATTACTCCAAGTTTTTGGAGAAACAAAATCTGAGGTTCCTGAGAATAATAATTTGATAGAACCAACCCAAGGAACCTCGGAGGACGCTACACCTACTATCCAATTATCTCTAACAGCAGTAACTGGATTTCCGTATTCATCTTTTAATCCGCGACTCAAAATATAGGAGTCATCCGCTGTAGAACTTGTTGCCCTTAATTGATCTATTGTACAACCGTTTGTTAATCTATTATCTCCAGTAGTTAAGTATCCTTCGTGATTTGGAACCCACTTATCGATAGTCAAATTACCATGAGGTGCACAAGAATAATCTAATTTCAGAGATATATTTGCAACATTGACTAAGTTACTTCCTGGTACGTCCCAAGTTAAGATACAAATATTCTTCAATTCATCAAATACTCCTTCCGAACAAGAATCATCAACTGGAATTTCGGTTAAATTAGCTTCTGCTTTGAGCAATGCTCGATGAATTACTGGGGTATCATTACCACCATTTTTTTCATAGATTATTACATCCCCCAACATTCCATGCATTTCATATCCAAAATTTTCATTTTCTTCGTTTGATGCTTCTAGATATGTGATAATATCAACTCTGTCTGGATTCATGATTAAAACTAAATCTCCAGGATCTATCGCACCTAGAGAACCCTCTTCACTATGTTTCATTGAGCCAGATTCTACTACAACCATGGGAGGAAACATACCTGTTGCCAACCACATTGAACCCAGCAATAAAAAAACTAAACCTACAGCAAGAAAAACTTCTCTAAGGTAAATTTTGACATCATTTGACATACTAATTCTCCTTGATATCATATGGCCTGGTTGAATATAATAGATAAAAGAAAAATAAGATTAGAATAATACTGACAGGATCTACATGAGGGGCAAGATAATGAAATGAGGTGGAACCACTAATTCTCTCAGTTAAATCTAACGTGTATTCTCTAGAGCCATTCATAGATGCTAGGCCAAAAATCATGTTCCATAATAATGAGACTAAAGTAACTGATGTAAGTATAATTATCATCCTATGGAAAAATAATTCTCTAAGTAAATTAAGTCCAGGGAGTTGGCGTGAAATGACAGAATTTGGATTATTCCACCAATAATGTTCTTTCCCAGTATTATTATCCAGACTAATTTTAGTCGAATTATTAAGATTCTTTCCAACCGGTATGTTGTGTGATTCAAGTAACGCACGCATCATACTCATATGTTTGGCCCCAAGCATAATTGCGGCCTCTTCACCCTCTTTTCGACGTCTTAATACTTCAGCGCGAGAATCTAATTGCAAAATATCATCTAGAAGTTGTTTCTTTTCCATGTAAAAGAAAAATTCAGGACCGACATAAAATGTTCCAATCGCTCCAGCTAACATTCCTATCCAACTTAATGTAACAATATTCTCTTTAGAGGGGTCTGTCGGACCAGATAATCCAAAAAGAAAGATAACACCCCAAACTAACAGAGCAACAGATAGTATAGAAACATTAGTCACTATCTGGAAATGTCTACCTCTCTGGCTATCCCACAATCGGCCAAAAAAACTCGGGTTTCTTTCATCTCGACGAGCCATTATACCACTCGTGGGTAAGGCTTCGTGGCTTAGTGTGTTACGCAAACAAGTTCACATGAAAAATATTATTTTACCAATTAATTGATGTGCTATACTATCAATCGGATAATATGAGAAAGCAGTGGTTAGTGACTCTGATTGTTGTTGGATTGATGCTCTCAGGCTGTATCGGTCCCGAATTTCAAGATTTAGATAAAGATGGAATAGAAGATAGTGAAGATCTAGATATGGATGGAGACGGATGGGATAATTTGATTGAAATTGATTGTAATAGTGATCCAAATAATTTTGATAATGTTCCTAATGATTTAGATAATGATACAGTTTGTGACGAATTAGACGAGGACATTGATGGAGATAATCTACCAAATGATTGGGAATCAGAAAGAGGATTAGATCCAAGAGACTCTAATGATACTTTGATTTGTCACGGGTTTTCAGAATTTTGCTTAAGAAATTATGACAACTTTACATTCCCTGAAACTCACAATGCATTCGCAACCTCAGAGGATGGTGTGATTCTGGGAACTAACCATTACACCGGACTCCAAGCACAATGGGATGGAGGAATTAGAGCATTTATGGTAGATGCACATCACCTTAGAGAAGACCAAACTGAAGCTGAAGATGTTAGATTCTGTCATGGCTCTCCGGGACAATTTCCACATCCTTGTGCGTATTCAGAGGTAGATGCTTTTGAATGGTTGTCCCATCTAAATTCATTGATGAATTTAACCAGTCAAGAATGTTTATCCAAATGTGGAAATGTAGTTTCTATTCTGGTTGAAAATTATGTACCTGCTGAACATCTAGAATTCTTATTTAATGAAACAGGAATTTTAGAAAGAGCATTCATACATCATTTAGGAGATAGTTGGCCGTCAATCGGAGATATGATTCTACAAAAGAAAGATGTTGTAATTTATGTTCAATCAGAATATAATGAAAGTTTTTCATATTTCCATCCAGCATGGAAACACAGTTGGGATACCCCATATGGTCAACAAAGTAAAGAAGAAATGACATGCGAATTAGGCAGAGGAGATTCTAGTCAACCTGTTTGGCACCTAAGTAACTGGCTAAGTAGTATTTTTGGAACTGCTGATCCTTACAAGGCTCATGAAGTGAATCAATATGAATTTTTACTAAACAGAACTATAGAATGTTGGGAAATAATGGATAATAGGCCGACTTTTGTCGCTGTAGATTATTGGGAAGATGGTGAAATTACTAATGTCACTATTACATTGAACAAAATGGATAATTGGGATGATGAAATTCCTACACATCAATAATTTCATATTATATTGATTTGTAAAATCGTTGGGTTTTCTAGATAGAACTTATTCGTTAGGTACATGGAAGGGGCAGCGATCGAAATTCTGCACCCTAAAGTCAAGAAATTGATTAAAAATTTAGGCTGGGATTTAACTCCAATACAAGAAGAAGCTGTGATTGATTTATGTTCCGGAGAAAATAGATTATTAGTTGCACCAACTGGAAGTGGAAAAACTGAAGCAGCAATATTACCGGTCATTTCAAGGGCAATTAATGAAAGTTGGGAAGGGCTTTCAATTCTATANATTACACCACTCAGAGCATTGAATAGAGATATTGATAGAAGATTATCGACCATGCTNGAACCTCTAGGTCTGACTGTTGGTTTGAGACATGGAGATACNACACAAAAAGAAAGAACTAAGCAGTCTAAGAATCCTCCAAATTTATTAGTTACTACACCTGAAACCACACAAATAATGATGTTGGGNAGTAAATTAAGAAANCATCTTTCGAATATTAAAGTAATAATTTTAGACGAAATACATGATTTGGCAGGAAGCGAAAGAGGTTCTCAATTAATGGTTGGATTAGAACGAATAGAAGATATTAATCCCAATAAAATACAGCGAATAGGGCTGTCAGCAACTGTAGGGAATCCTGAAGAAGTTGCTTCTTANATGTCAAAAAGTGCTCTACCTATAATGGGTCCTTCTCCAAGATTTACTGATGTCTTAGTACACAAAGAAATNCCCACTCCTGAGGATAATATTTTGTCTGTAAAATGGTCAGTATCTCCTAATTCGATAGCTGCATTCCGGAGATTGGCTAATTCATTAATTGAAGATTATCCATCCCTAGTTTTCGTTAATTCTAGATCTGCNGCTGAAACAGTTTCACAGAGATTAATCTCTATGGNACCTGAAATAAATGTAGGAGTACATCATGGAAGTCTCGCATCTGAAACAAGAAAAGAAATGGAGGATAAATTGAGGAATGGTGAAATGCATGGAATCATTTGTACTAGCAGTCTTGAATTAGGGATTGATATTGGCTCNATAAAAAAAGTCCATCAATTACAATCTCCAAGGGCGGTAGACAGATTATTGCAGAGAATGGGGAGGGCAGAACATCACCTAGGAGGAACNGGTAGAGGAGAAATTNTGGCTTGGGAAGTAGACGAGATTTCAGAATGTGCTGTAATTTCTAGAAAAGCTATGGCTTCAGAATTGGAGGGAGTTGAATGGCAAACTGAGCCTGGAGTTGTTGCNGCAAATCAATTCATTCAGCTAGGTATAGAGAGAGGTTTGGTACCATTAGAAAAGGCNAATGAAATTATACAAAATTGTTCTTTATTCAAAGATTGGAATTATNAAAAAAGTATTGATATCTTGAGAGTTCTAAATGACCGTTGGTTGATTAGACTTGTTGAGAATCCAGACGAATCTGATGTTACTAAATGGCCTGCAAAACTTTGGGAAGAATTAGCAAAAAAAACTGACCAGAATATTCCTGAAGAAAGACCNCCATGGGATGAAGAACAANAAGAGTCTGATAAAATTAAATGGAGGAGAGCAATGGTTAAAGTTCTTCCAAAAGAACTGAAGAATGGTTGGTTTTCTCCATCAGGGAAAGCTTCCAGATCGAGAACTGAACATATCTCAATGATTCCTGATGAAATATCTTACAGAGTAAGAGATGCAGTGAGTCGAACTGTTCTTGGCTCCGTTGACGAAGCATTTGTATTATCGCTAAATAGTGATGCTAGTGATGATTCNCTTGGAAGAGCAAGGAGATTCGTAATGGCAGGAAGAACATGGCAAATTGTAGATGCTGATCCGGAACAGGAAGAACTTCTAGTTGCTCCAATTAAAGAAACAGGAGAAGCACCTGTATGGACCGGAGAATTACCTCCAGTACCAAAAGAAGTGGCTAGAGAAGTTGGAAAATTAAGAAGANCTGTTGGAATTACTATCGGAGCCCTTGAAGATGATAATTCTACTATTCCCTTTGAAGAATATCCCTTATCTGCTAGTGCAAGAGACGTATTAC
This sequence comes from Methanobacteriota archaeon, assembly GCA_002686525.1. Taxonomy (GTDB): domain Archaea; phylum Thermoplasmatota; class Poseidoniia; order Poseidoniales; family Thalassarchaeaceae; genus MGIIb-O2. Next base: position 95,290 of record NZDA01000006.1, read on the forward strand.
TGAATGCTGTATCTGGACATATTGAGGCCACTGGAGTTCTACCTGATGAAAGAACCATAACTGTTGAAGAAAGACAAAATACNATCATCTTGAATACATGTGCTGGTTCAAAAATTAATGAAACTCTAGCATATCTAATTCAAGCATTTGGTTCATTGAAAGAAGGAAAAATGGGTAGAACATTAATTGATCCATACCGAATATCTATTCAAATTCCTGGAACAAAATCTGAAGATATCTTGGGTTGGTTACAAGACACACCCCCTGCAGCGTTACCGTCATTAATGAGAATGACAATTCCAAACGGAAGAGCAGTTAGATGGAGAGTTGTTCAAGTTGCNAGAAGAATGGGAGTTTTACAGAAAGGGGTTGATCCACGTAAAGTAAATCTTCAGGGATTAATGAAAAGATGGAAAGGAACGCCAGTAATTGAAGAAGCACTAAGTAAATTATTTCACGAAAGGATGGATATAGAAGCAACTATGGATTTGCTAAATAAAATTCAAAATGGAGATGTCAAATTATTGGTTACTCCACCAGGTCCACTTGGGCAGTCTAAAAAAAGTGAGAAAGATCTGTTACTTCCTTCTTGGTCAGATAAAGAATTGAGAGAGCATTTAGAAGTTCGATTAGTTAATGAAAGAGCAATACTAATCTGTCTGAACTGTAATAATAAAACAAGAAGAAGAGTTGCTAGATTTGCCGAAAGAATTGAGCCGTGTTCAACATGTTCAGGGACTATGCAAGCATGTGCTCCAGAAAGAATGGAGGGGATGTTATCAGAATGGGTTGAAAGTAAAGATCCCAAAATTTCTGGTAAAATGACAAAGAATGCTGAACTAATTCGAACACATGGTAAAGATGCAATCATCTGTATGATGGGGCGAGGAATTGCTGAAGAAACTGCAACAAAAATTCTTAGAGGTCATATCTCAGGAGAAAGAGTGAGATTACTNAGATCTATACATAATGCAGAATTAAAGTATGCTTCTACAAGGAGATATTGGGGTTAACATAGGCAATCACTATTTCCATCCTTTCACAGCGTATCAACATGCTAATCGGTTTGACTGGTAGGAATGCNTCTGGAAAATCAACAATTGTAAATTGGTTTTCAAAAAAAGGGTTAGAGACTTCTTCATGTTCTGATTCAATTAGAGCATGGCTTGCAGAACAAAATATTGAACCAACTCGAGATGCTCTAATTGAAGGAGGGAGAGAGCTTNGAAGAAAAGGNGGTGCTGGAATATTAGCAGAAATGCTACTTGAGATTCTTGATGGAAAAGATGCCGTAGTTGATTCAATTAGAACTCCCGGAGAAGTTGAAGCCTTAAGAAAAAGAGATGATTTTATTCTGATCGAAGTTAGAGCGAATACAGAAACAAGATGGGAAAGGTTGCAGAGTCGTGCGAGGACTGGTGACCCGCTAGATAAAGAGACTTTTTTGAAACAAGAAAGAGCGGAAGCAGAGGCAAAAGATGATGCGGGACAGGCTCTGAATGCAACAGCTGAATTAGCAGACTTAGTTATTCTAAATGATGGAACAGAAAAAGAATTACTGGATGATTTAGAAGAACTATATCAGAAATTAAGATAGTTTTTCTAATATCCGGAAGATGATTTATCAATTGAATATAACTGGGATTATTATGAGAAGACTTGGGCTCTATCTTGCTATTTTACTAGTAATCATCGCATCCTCAAATGTTCAGGCTGCAGAAGTCCCACCAAAGCCAGATGAGGAGGGAATATGGGTTATTGATTCCGCCCAGGTCCTATCTAGTACACAATTTGATATTTTGAATGAAAAATGCAATCAAATATACCTAGAATCTGGAAAACCAATAGTAGTTCTGACAATTGAAAGTTATCAAGATCAAGGCGCAGAAGGTTGGGATAAAGAGAGATACGCTAGATTTGCTTTCGATGAATATGGAATAAATGATGATAATAACGAAAATAAAGCAATACTGATTTTCATGTCAGAACAAGATAGACAATTCTGGACTGAATTAGGAGGTGGATTTTCTAATGAAGGATGGAGTGGGTATGTTCAGGAGGTCTTCGATTATGATGTGAGACCATATCTGTCTGAAAATATGTGGTATCAGGGATTAAATGCCGCTGTTGAAGGAATGGAACGAATTGTTAACCAAGGAGAGATTACATATCCTGAATGGGACAAGGTTGCCGATGATTCGACACCTANTTGGATTATTGATGAAGCGGGATTAATCGTTGATGTGGATGAAAACGATATTAACTTGAGAATAAATGCTATTGAAGAGAATACAAACTGNTCTATATTNATTGTTACTATAGACGGTCTAAGCGGAAAAAATGCCTCTTTTATTGGCCCATATCAATATGCANATGGNGCTTTTCAGAATTATGATTTNGATGAATGTGATATTTTATGGTTAATCATTACTGATTCTGATGCATGGGGTACTTACTGGGATGTTCAATTTAGAATGGGAGCAGAATATAATAGTAATTGGATAGATTACATGAACGATAAACAATGGAATATTNTCGATGAATTATATTGGGGTGCTGAAGAAGTTGATGATTTTCTGTTACATGAGATTGTAGATTACTCAGAGAAAGCGATTCTCAATGATGGCTTTGATATGGATGAATGGATAGAAATCAATACTCCGTTTCTAGTATTATTACCAATTTTGATAGCATTCTCTGTAGGAATTTTTATGAGAAGTATACCTAAAAAAATTAAATTCCGAAAAGGGAAAGAAGAAGCTNTNGAAAATATTGCATTAGTCAATCGAAATATNATGGCTAATATAGNNGGAAATTCATCAATCAGAAATAATTGGAATGGAAAATTCNAAGGTATGACTGATTCAGAGATCAAATCATTCAGGAGATTAGATGACAAATTATCAAAAAATGATGTTGAAATTAGTTTAGANAAATATGAAAATGAATTAAAACANATTAAAGAGGTTTATAACTTGAGAACTAATAAATCTGATAATTTGNCCTTGTTGTTATTATTCTTATGTTTACCTNTNANNNTAGTTATTTTGTTGNGTTTAGATTTTTCTCAAGCAAATATGGAGGCTAAGATGATAGGATTAGATGCCGGTTTGGAATTATTATTTTTTGTTCCNTTCTTACTCTTCCCATTGGTAATAATATTTTTACCATTAAAAGGTATATTGACTGTGTTTTCAGGAGGGGATATAAAAAGTGAAATGGGATTAATCCTAGGTATACCAATAATGAGATCTAAATCTTCATTATNTCATTTATCAGATCGGNGAGGGCATTACTATCATGATGAGGCAACAGCAGATTATTATCACAGAAATAATATCCATGATCACACTTGGAGTTATAGTGGAATGGAAAGAAGCGGTAGTTCATTTAGACGAAGTTCTGGTTNTACTTCTTCTGAGAGAGCATCTAGCAGTAGCGGAGGNGGCGGTTTCGATAGCGGAGGCGGAGGNGGCGGTTTCGATAGCGGAGGTAGCGGCGGCGGCGGNGGCGGCGGTGGAGATTTCTAGTCTCTGAAATTACGCTGTTCTGACGATNATNCCNGCTTCATTCATCATACCTGAAGCAATATCAAAATCTTTTTGCCATCTTTCAGGAATATCCAANTCTNTAGGATAAATGACTTCACTAACTCCTGCTTGAATAAGAGATCTGGTNCATCTTGAACAAGGTGGCCAAGTTACATATGCCGTTGTACCNTTTAATGAAATTCCAATCCTTGCAGCATGCATTATNGCNTTCTCTTCTGCATGACAAATCATTGGATATTTCTGTTCACGATCTTCAAGACGTTCTTGTTTATCCTCAATGCCTCTAGGAAAACCATTGAATCCAGTAGAACGTATTTCACGATCTTCTCCGACGACAATACAACCAACTTTGGTGGAAGGATCTTTTGACCATTCAGAAATATGCTTTGCTAAATNTAAAAACCTTTTATCCCATTTGTCACTCATAATTACATCTCCAAAATATCTATCATAAGTCATTATCCCTATTCGCTTCTGTACGGTTAGGGTCATAACCATCTAATGATGTTGGATTTGCATAACAATCAGGATCGTCTCTATCTGCCTTTCCACCATTGTCATTATCCAAACCATCTCCACAATTTCCAATAGTTTCGTCATCTGATGAAAGAAGATTTTCTGCTCCACCACCTGCTAAAATAGCAAAAAGTAATCCAGATAGTACAAGAATCAACGCTACTAAGATATACTTCGAGGTACTATCTTGAGGTTCTAAAACCACTTTAATTTCAGTTTTCTCATTTGGCTTGTCGGTCATCTACGGGCAGTCCACAGAGGTCATCCCTTTTGATTATCGGTGAACACGTAGTTCTTCCCAAAAATTGAGATTGTCTCTAGAAATGATATAATTCAACACATCTCCAACAAGATAAACGCTACCAATTAGAACCAACTCTACATCATCTATCTCACAAATTTTGGATGCCTCTTGTATTGCATTAATTGGATTTTTAATTGAATCTCGAGATATTTCACTTTGAGAACAAATCAGTCTCTCTAATTCTTCAGCATCGACTGAATTATTTCTTCCCGTTAATGGTTCTGTAAAAATCAAATGATGGAAAATTGTATCATGTAAAGTATCATTAAGAAATGGAGATAGAGTATCAACAATATTGGCTTTTTCTGTGACACCAATGACAAATACACTGGGTTTCAAAATTGAACTNAGTTCAGACTCAAATCCTTCTTTATTGTGCGCTGCACATATTTTGACTGGGAAATCAAACCAAGATGANCCATATCCAGGAGATCTACCCGGCCAGTTACATTCGATTTCTAAGTAATTCCATTTGAANAATTGTGCAACCTTTTGAGCCATAACTNCCCAATTTTCCCAATTTGATAACTCTTTATNTGATTCAATAATCAATAAATCATCACCAACCTTATCTGAAATTACATTCAATACAGATGCACTAAGATTTTCATTTTTTGATAAAAATAATGGGACTCCTTCTCGATGTATTCCAGCTTTTTCAAAGGCAATTTCTTCCAGTGTATCACCTAAAAATTCAGTATGATCTTTCGAAATAGTAGTAATTATACAAAGATCTGCATTGACCATTCGTGTTGAGTCTAATCTTCCACCTAAACCTGTCTCAATAACCGCTCTGTCGATTTTATTCTCACTGAAGACTAACATAGCAAGAATGAATGTTACTTCGAAAAANGTAGGGTTACATACAGGATGAATTAACGAGGCATCACGTATCCTATTCAAAAAGATATCAAAATCTTGAGGAGAAATGGGCATGCCATTAATCCTAATCCTTTCCTCAATAGTAACCAGATGTGGAGATGTAAACAAACCTACTTTGAGATTATTAGCTCTTGCCAACGCAGAAATTTGAGCACAGAGAGAACCTTTACCGTTTGTTCCAGCAACATGTATTGAAGGAAAGTCAAGGTGAGGATTTTCCAATCTTTCCAGTAAAGTCACACAATTNTCGAAACCTANTTTAATGCCAGAAACTTTTGTTTCTTCAAGCCATTTTCTAATACTCAAAAAATGATCACCGTCCAATCCAACTACGCACTTGTATTAGTCAAAGTGATATGGGCTTTGAACTTCGTGGAGCATGGGGAGTGAAAGTGAGCGAGACTATCGAGGCAATAAAAGACCAATGGAAGTCAATGACAAGTATGGCTGTAATGTTTGTGACAACTATTTTTCTTGGAGTCTCAATCCAACCAGTTTGGAACTTTTCCGAAGCTAGAGCGTTTGGAGAAGAAGGAACTACGCAAACAAGTTACATACTTTTTGAATTAATGNTAATCGGAATTTTTACTTTTGTAATTATATGGCTAGCAAGAAAAAATCTAGAGATATTCATAAAAATATTTATCATGTTTTCACTATATTTTTCTTTGATATACAGCGGATTCCCGTATGTTGCATTATTAATGCAAATTTTAATCGGGACGCAGGAAAATGCGNTACTATATGCNGCNATAATTAATTTAGTACTAATTATCACTCTATGGAGATATCCGGAATGGTATATTGTAAATCTGGTAGGAATACTAGTGGGGGCTGGAGTAATCACTATGATTGGAATCAGTTTTGTCCCTACTCTAATTATAATATTCATGATTATTGCTGCAATATATGACCATTGGGCAGTCAATGGAAGTAAACATATGCTCGAACTAGCTGATACGATGATTGATTTGAAATTACCAATATTATTAGTTGCACCTAAAGAAAAGGGTTATTCATTCTTAGATGAACAAGAAGGAGTAATGGAAAAGACCGTTACAAAGCCGACACAAGAGGATTGGGATGATCCAAAAATTGCAGCTGTTAAAGTGGAAAAATCTGGTAGAGATGCTTTATTTATGGGTCTTGGAGATGTTATATTCCCAGGAATGTTAGTTATTTCCTCTATAAGTTTCTTACCACAAACTGGCCCTGTTTTAGGATCTTTGCCTATGACTTCATTCTTTGGTTGGATTCATCTAGACGCTTTAATGGTAGGAATGGGCACTTTATTTGGAGGACTGATAGGTTATTTTGGATTGATGACACAAGTGGCAAAAGGTAAACCTCAAGCGGGTTTACCTTTACTTAATGGAGGTTCTATTTTAGGCTATTTTATTACAGGAATTATTGTATACGGCCCTTCCGAATTAATTCAACAAATTAGCCTCTTCTGAACCTAAAAGCCCGATTCATTGAAAGAAGATTGGTCGCCCCTAGAGTTGATAGTTATGCTAGACATGAGTATGTTTCGTGAAAAATCGGAGATTTTACGAAAAGATCATGATAAAAGAAAAATTCCTCATGACAACATTGACGAGGTAATTAGATTAGATAATGAATGGAAACAAGCGAGATATGAAGTTGACCAACTGCGGAAAACTAGAAATGAATCTGCAAGAGGTATTGCTGCGGCAAAAAAATCGGGAGACTCGGAAGCTGTAGATAAAATAATGAATGAAGTTTCTAGTATTGGAAAAAATATAGAAGAATTATCAAAAAAAGTAGAAAAATTGTTAGAGATGAGAGATTCAATTAGAATGAGTATACCCAATATTCTTCATGAAAGCGTTCCAGTAGGTGAAGATGATCAAAAGAATACATTACATAGTCTCCATGGAGAGAAAATTGATTTATCTTTCAAAGCAATGAATCACAATGAAATTATCGAAAGGAATGGTTGGGTAGATTTACCTAGAGCAGCCAAAATTACTGGAAGTAGATTTTATTTCTTACAAGGTGATTTAGCAAGATTAGAGATGGCACTACAGAATTATACTGCAGATTTCCTAATTCAAAGAAAATATACTTTGGTTCAACCACCTCTAATGATGAACAGAGAGGCTTACGAGGGAGTGACTGATCTGGGAGACTTTGAGACAGTAATGTATGGAATAGAGCCTGATAAATTCTACCTAATAGCTACAAGTGAGCACCCATTAACTGCAATGAGGATGGATGAAATAATCGAACCTTCCGAATTACCAATCAAACTAGTTGGAGTCTCACAATGTTTCCGAAGAGAAGTAGGAGCTCATGGTCTATCAGATAGAGGAATCTGGAGAGTACATCAATTCACAAAAATTGAACAGATAATTATCTGTAAACCTGAAGACTCATGGTCACACCATGAAGATTTATTAGAGAATGCAATCGAATTATGGGATAGTCTAGGATTACACTACAGGGTTGTAAATATCTGTACAGGAGATATGGGGACTGTCGCGTCTAAGAAATATGATCTTGAAGCATGGTTACCGGGAGTTGGAGAATACAAAGAAGTAGTTTCTTGTTCTAATTGTACTGATTATCAAGCAAATAGACTTCGTATGAGATATAGAACCTCTGAGGGTAATTCCGCTGTCCACACACTCAATTCTACAGCAGTTGCAACGAGCAGGGCATTAGTAGCAATTCTTGAACAGTATCAGACAGAAGACGGAAAAATTAGAATTCCAGAAGTGCTGAAACCATATATGAGTAACCAAGAATTCTTAATCCCCTTGCACTGACTTATCTCCAGTAATCTTAATTGATTGACGTACCAATAAGACTACTATGAAAATTGCAAAGATTGCGGCAAGTAGCGGAGCTATTAATGCTGCAAATGTGAGAATCACACTCGCGATATTCTCGCCAGAGGCTACAAACGAGTTACCGAAACCAAGAGTAATTGTTGATGATAAACCACGAATTGCTACAGTAGCAACTTGAATAACTCCCGCAGAACCACCTCCTGCGATTATTGCAAATGACCATTGAATGATTGGATCGCTCCCAACCAAAGCAATTGAGGTCATACCAACTCCTGAAACTACAGCAGCAGGGGTTGCAATTGTATCCAATATATTATCTAACCAAGGAACATAATATGCTCCGAATTCAGCCAAGCAGGCAATACCAAGGACTAGAACTGCTGCATTGCTATCAAAGATCGCAAATTCAGTCCCTGATAAATCTGGAATATATTTATCTAAAGTATCAGTTCTAACTGCTAATGATAAAATAAATGGAGGTAAGAAAACCCGAAATCCTGATGCCGAAGCCAAACTAAGTCCGACTAAAGCGGCGACTATTGTCGTTTCTATTCCCATGGTAATGCTAGGGCTTCCGATATAATTAACCCATTCCCTGCATGATACGTCTTCATGGGGCAAAAATATTCTAATCTCCGATTTCTACTAAGTTCGCGCCCATGTCTACCCTGTCTCCTTTCTGGAAATAAACAGCGGTGACCTCTCCTGCTCTTGGAGCTTGTATCCTGTGCTCCATCTTCATTGCTTCCATTACCAATAATGTCTGACCTTCCCTAACCCTCTGACCATTCTTCACCATAACATCAAGAATTGTGCCTGGCATTGGAGCGCTTAAACTGCCTTCTGACAATGATGAATCATTACTACCTGGTTCATGCATATTAGTCACATATATACGACCTTGGAAATGTATCCACCATTCGTCATCATTTCGAGAAACATGTGCATAACTTTTCACGCCNTCCAATTCTACAAGAATTCTACCATGTTGTTGATCTTTACTAAATGAAATATTTGGCGAATCTATTTCTTGTCCGTCGGAAATTAATTGTGAAAGGGACAGTAAACCGTCTTTCTCAGAGAAATTCACGGTGTATCTAGAATTAGAATTATCTAAACTCCATTCCATAATATCACCTAAGGATAAGACCTCGTTAATGTCTTGAAAGGGTCTCCTGAATGACCACTATATTCATCTAATATTTCTGAACCAACTGATAATTGTCCGCGGTCGAGTCCGAATCGACTTGCNGCTGCTGCAATAGAAACTAATATTGNTTCGCTAATTGATGATTCAATAAATTCATCTAAAGAAATATTATCCAAATAATCGGTCGTAACCAAGCCTTTGGAAAATGCTTCACTCTGAGATACTGAGCGCAAGAATCCGACATTAGTTGTAACTCCTAATACAATAAAATCCGATAGAGCAGTATCTAATCTTCTCAATGCAGCTTCACGATTTGGTGCATGAACAATTAATTTAGCTAACATGGGATCAAAATCAATCGTCACATCGTCTCCTTCTCTAAATCCTGAATCCATTCTTACCCCAGGCATTGATGGAGGCCTCCACATAGACAACTTTCCTATAGCTGGGAGAAATCCTTTACTTACATCTTCAGCATATATTCTGGCTTCAATAGAATGTCCAGTTATTCCTATATCATCTTGTGAAATACTCAATGGCATACCTGCAGCAACCTCAAATTGCTTCTGAACTAAGTCAACTCCGGTAATTAATTCAGTAACAGGATGTTCCACCTGTAAGCGAGTATTCATCTCAAGAAAATAAAACTCCCCTTTAGGAGTTAAAAGAAATTCAACAGTTCCCGCGCCTTCATAATTAACAGCTTTTGCAGCCCTGATTGCTGCTTGTCCCATTTGATTTCGAATCTCGGGAGTGACTGCAGGTGAAGGTGCTTCTTCGATTACTTTCTGGTGCCTTCTTTGTAATGAACAGTCTCTTTCATTCAAGTGAATTGAGTTCCCGAACTGATCGCAAAGAACTTGAATCTCAACATGTCTTGAACCAGTTAATAATCTCTCGACATAAACTGTCCCATCTCCAAAAGCTGCGGAAGCTTCTCTTGCGGCTGCCTCATACTCAGTTCTGAGCATCTTGGGTTCGTATACTGCCCTCATTCCCTTTCCTCCACCTCCTGCGCTAGCCTTAACCAATAATGGATAACCCACTCTGGCGGCAGAGGTTGCTAGAATCCCTAGAGGATTTGAATCAGATTCAATTGCTAATTCTTCACCTGGAATAATTGGTACATTAGATTCAATCATTCTCCTACGAGCAGATATTTTGTCGCCCATAGTTTCTATTGCTTCTGATGAAGGACCTATCCATATCAACCCAGACTCTTTGACTAGTTTGGCAAAATTCGCTCTTTCTGACAAAAAACCGTATCCAGGATGTATAGCTTCGGCGCCCGATTCTTTTGCAGCAGAAATTATTGACTCCATATTAAGATAAGTATCTGTAAGGTTATCACCTGGCAGATACACTGAATCATCTGCTATTTCTACATGCAGAGAATTCTTATCGGGTTCAGAATAAACTGCTATACCCTTCAGACCTGATTCTTTTGCCGCTTTAATAATCCTGACTGCAATCTCACCACGATTAGCTACCAAAACAGAACTAAATGGGGTTGGAGCATTTTTCATCCAATCAGGGAACATCTCTAACACCACACATCATTCGGAAGACCAGTTTGGCTTACGACGTTCTAAGAATGAAGAAAGCCCCTCTTGCCCTTCATCTGAACCTCTCATTTGACTAGTTTTATCGAGAGTCCATTCACGAAGTTCCTCGTCGCTACCGTTCCATCTATCGAATGTCATAGTCAATTCCTTAGCTTCTGTAACTGCCATTGGTCCTGTAGTTAGTACCTCTTCAGCTATCTCATTTGATTTATTTTCAAAATCTTCAAATGATTCTGTTACAAAATCAACAAGACCGATTCTCATAGCTTCATCTGAATTGATTCTACTAGCCATCATTGATAATCTTCGGAAATTAGAACTACCCACTCTTCGATAAACGTATGGACCTATAACTGCGGGTAAGATACCTAATTTTGCTTCAGAAAGAGCAATTCTAGTCTTGGGTTCAGCTATTGCATAATCAAAACAAGACACTAAGCCAGCCCCTCCTCCCAATGCAACCCCTTGAATACAACCAATCGTGAAACATGGATGGGCCCAAATCCCGTTAAATAATCTATCAAGTCTTTCAGAATCTGCACGATTCTCTTCTACTGAACGCGCCCCTGCATCTCTCATCATATTGATATCTGCACCCGCACAGAAATGTTTTCCTTCTGCTGTAAAAATTAATACTCTGAGATATTTGTCGCCATCTAAGTCTACTAGAGATGAATTTCTAGATACGCTTCTATCAGTTGTCCACTCAATGATAGATATTAACTCGCCGATTAATTCGGTATTAAGCGCATTAAAGACATCGCTTCTATTGAGACTAATTCTAGCTATTGCTCCGCTAATCTCGAGTTTGCATAATTTATTTTCAGGAGGTAAGTCACTCATTTTCATTTTTGTCACCTTACATCCTAAATACGCCATAATTCTGATCCGGGAATGGAGCATTTAGACTAGCAGAGATACATAGTCCTAGTATATCTCGAGTATCTCTAGGATCAATAATACCATCATCCCATAACCTCGCTGTAGAATAATATGGAGAACCTTCGGTCTCATATTTTTCTAAGATAGGCTTCCTGAGATTTTCAAGTTCGATATCATTCATTTCAGGTAAATTATCTCTTGATAATTGATCATTTTTAACAGTAGCTAGAACATCTGCTGCTTGTGGNCCACCCATTACAGAAATTCTAGAATTTGGCCACATAAAAACAAATCTTGGATCATATGCTCTTCCACACATACCATAATTTCCAGCTCCATGAGAACCNCCAATAATTACAGTAAATTTTGGGACAGGGACACAAGAAACGGCAGTTACTAGTTTGGCACCATCCTTTGCAATTCCTCCAGATTCNGCATCTCTACCAACCATAAATCCAGTAATATTCTGTAAGAAAACTAGGGGTATACCGCGTTGACCACATAATTCTACAAAATGGGCTCCTTTCAAAGAAGACTCCGAGAATAAAATCCCATTATTGGCAACTATACCAACAGGATAACCATGGATTCTCGCAAACCCACATACTAATGTATTNCCATATCTCTGTTTAAATTCATGAAAACGACTACCATCTACAATTCTAGAAATTACTTCTCTTACATCATAAGGTGTTCTATTATCGTCAGGAATNATACCTAGTAATTCTTCCACATCATACTTAGGTTCTTCAGCAGNNTCTACATCTAACCTCTGTTTAGGTTTAATATTGAGATTTTGAACTACATTACGAATCATACGAAGTGCTTCAGGTTCGTCTTCGGCAAAATGATCTGCAACTCCTGATTCTCGAGTGTGCAAATCAGCGCCTCCAAGATTTTCTGCAGNCACTTCTTCTCCAGTAGCTGATTTAACTAAAGGAGGACCNGCTAGAAATATTGTACCATTACCTTTGACAATAATNGATTCATCAGACATTGCTGGAATATATGCACCACCNGCGGTACAACTACCTAGAACGGCGGCTACTTGAGAGATTCCTTTACTAGAAAGAATCGCTTGATTTCTAAAGATTCTTCCGAAATGTCCCTTATCTGGAAAAACTTCATCTTGCATTGGTAAAAATGCACCACCACTNTCCACTAGATAAATACAAGTTAGATTATTCTCATCCGCAATTTCTTGAGCACGGATATGTTTTTTCACTGTCATTGGGTAATACGAACCACCTTTCACTGTAGCATCATTTGCAACGAATAAACATTCTTTTCCATGAACAACTCCAATGCCTGTAATAATACCAGCAGAATGAGCACGGGAATCATATAATCCATTGGCAGCCAAGGACGAAAACTCAAGAAATGGCGTTCCTGGATCACATATTTCTTTTATTCTTTCTCTAGCAAGTAATTTTCCTCTATTTCGGTGTCTATCGACATATTTCTTACCNCCACCTTCTCTAACTTCATCGATTTTTTGCTTTAATTCCTCAATTAATTGAAGATTAATTTCCTTTCTTCGAAGAAAATCTTCACTGTTCCGGTCGATACGAGTTGGCAGCCTGTCCATATCTTTCAACTCTCNAGAGGGCATTCGAACTTTCAATTGAATGGATTCAAAATCATGATTTANTCNNNTCAAACACCTATCANAGCTCTACCAACATTTCTCAATCCGGGTGCCATTCCGACAACTAACATTGCTAAGCCGACTAACAGTCGAAGATGTCTTTGTCGATGCTCAAAATTTGCAATCGTGAAAAAGTAAAGTATTATCCCAGCTAAACCAATTTTAACGAANGTGAAGCCGAATTCATTTCCTAAAATTTCTATCACTTTATCAGATAGAACATGTTTCTCCTTGTATCCTAGATANCCTATCCCGATTGCCGTGGCGATNCCATCGAGAATTTGTCCAGCAACAGCAAGAAAAACAACAGGGGATGCAAAGGCTGCTGCAGTACGATGTTTTTCCATCAAATCTTTTTCAGGACTTGTTGAATCTAGATACTCCGCTTCAGTCATTCCTACAGGTAANACTCCAGAAATCATACCATGACTATGTAAGATTTCAGCAGATTCTTTTCCATAATTATACATCTGCCAACAAACTATTGCAGGTAAACCAATAATGAAAATTAATGGCCAGAGAACTACATCAGATGGGTCAATACTTAACGAATATGAGAAAATTGCACCAAGGAAAATCATTGTACCACCAAATCCTGTTAAGTAGACTAACCTCTGTATTGTNGAGAAATTATCTAGAGATTCACCCATAAACTGTGGTAGAAANANAGAAACTAAACCAAAAATAACCAACATTTCCAAACCTATTGCGCCTTGNGGACCAATGGATATAGAATGAGCATACAGAATAAATTGACAAAGAATTAGGATACTTGCNAGAGAATTTACNATATCTGATTCTTCTGATTCAGAAATTTCTGAATTATTTGTAATAAAATAACCTAATGCACCAGAAATAATTACCCATCCGGCTGTCTGAAAGTGTACTCCAGGACTTACAAAAAGCGATGATAGGCGACTATCAAACATCTCGGCATCTTCGACTACTTCCCCCGTAGCCGCCCATAACACAAATGGAAANAGTGCAATGATAGTATTGTCNCTACCATCTATNCCTANCTTGCGTAGCCAAGCAGATAAGGATAAAACAAATGCACCCAATACAATAGCATATGTNATTGTATTCACANTATTATANCCTGAATCACCGGTTGCCTCACCTAAAATNGGATCTAAATAAAANTCATANATTGAGTCAGTTAGTGGATTCTCTACACTCATTTGATCTAAAGCGAGTCCTGCAAATAATATTCCACCCACGAGATAAAGGAAATATGTAGCCCATAGTTCGTAACTTTCCATCTCTTCGAGTGGATTCTCCATAGTCACCGCAGATAGACATCTCGCTTAGGTATAACTCATGCTAGATTAGAAATTATTCTTCCTCAAATACTATTTTTTCATCATCAGCTAATTCCATCATCTCAGAAATTGATTCTTCATCTAAAGGTTCAACTTGTGAATTTGTGAATTTTCTTTCTCTTCGACGACGTGCATCTGCTAAACTAGGGACTAGGGCCTCAAAAGTTGAACTATCTTCGACTACTTTCTCTTCATAGGTTTCAAGACTGTAGGAACGTATTCTCTGTCTTTTCCTATCCTGTTCTAAACCAAAAAGAACAGTTCCATGTTCTGAACCTTGTAAAATTCCTTCGATTGCAGGTGTAGCAAGTGCCAGAGATTCTTGATCACCAATGACCAATACAGTTGAGCCGTAAATTGCCATTTCAGTACCAGTTAATTCTTCAATTAGACTCCTTATACGGCCATTAGTTCCAATTAATCTGCTTCTCATTCTTCTAGTCTGATTAGGCTGTCTACCTACCCATTCTCTGATATCATACATCCTCAAAAATACATCATCATTTAATAATTGGACCGCTCTTTTAGGAGCAAGCCCTCTTCCAATAGCAAAAATAACATCTGGAAGTTTCATTTTCATTACAGGATCTATTCCTTCATCAGGCCAAACAACGCTAACATCACCAGAATTTGATTCTATATGCAAAGATGCTCCACAAACATTCTCAATCATTTTTCTTGTAGAACCACGTTTACCAATCAGCACAGCAATTCTATCTTTAGGAATCCGTGCTAAATGTTCCATGGTTAGGGGAAGAGCCGCTGGGTTTTAACTCCCTGTTTTAATTTGGTCCAGATAGAGGAGGTAATGTAGGAACTGGGTCTTCTAATACTCGAAGCAAACTTTCGCCTATATCTGCATTGTAACCTTGCCTGTTAATCCATTGGACTAATCTAGTCACATCTCTAACTAGAAACTCTTCAGAATGGGGATGCTGTTTGGTAACACTTTGCCCAACATCTATCACCCATGGTTCACCGTCTTTCCACAAAATATTATACTCTGAGAAATCTGCATGTACAAGTTCAGCAGTTTGCCAATTGATAGCAAGAAAATCTAGTAAATCTTCGAACACTTGATATGGCTCGTCAATAATCACATCTTTTAATCGAGGGCTAACTCCCTCACCTTCTCCTAAATATTCCATAATTAGAACATTCTTAAGATTTGAAATTGGCCTAGGTACTCTAAGTCCATACTTCCTCATTCTTTTTAAATTTCTAAACTCTTTTCTGACCCAAATATTGACTAATTCTCTATGTCTACGTGAGAGGCCTCCGAATCTTGGATCTCCATCAATGTATTTTGCCAATCCTTTGAATACAGCATTAGTTGTATGAAATATCTTCACTGCAACAGGTCCGTGATTTGAGGTTGCATGGAAAACATGCGCTTCTTTCCCTCTTGCAATTGGATAATCTAGTGTCTCAATCTCTCCTTTTTGCATTAACTTATGCAAAGACATTAGAGTAGATTTATCAAAAACCGCATCGAATACTCTTCTATCAACCCAATCATAAGTTCCTTTTCCTAGAACCCCTTGTAAACCATCTTCAATTTCTGAAAACATTTTTTCAAATCGAGGCTCAGATAACCATGCATGTTTCTTTTCACCTCTCATTAAAGCATCGAGGTCGGGTAAATCCCAATCCTCTGAATCCGACATAATCTCACCCAAAGAAAGAATCAATATCGTCATCGACCGATGTTGTATCCTTAACAACCGGCTCTTCGACTTCTAATTCAGATTCTTCTTCAACTAAGTTTTCTTCTTCAATTATTTCCAGTTCTTCATTTGAATCTGTTACTTCTGAAATGTCTTCAGACATGCCAAATAAGTCTACAATATCTGGTAATACTCCTTTTCTTGACAAATACAGGGATTGTGTCTTAGTATATCTCATAACCACATTAGCTTTTTCGTCCTGAAAATCCCAAGGTTGTACGACAATCAAGTCTCCTTCCCTAACCCACTGTCTTCTCCTCATTTTTCCAGGAATACGAGCAAGACGACTGTCTCCATCTTCACAAACAGCCCTTACTCTTCGGCCTCCTAAAATTTGGTCTGCAATAGCAAACATTTCGTTGACTTTCCGGTTCGGTAAAGGGACTCTGATTTTGTCACTACCACCAGATTCTAGCCTTGCTAAAAGCTCAGCATCAACCTTCTCCTCTCTACGAGCCATGTCTATCCGTCTAGAGTCACCTATGTGAACTTGAGCCTTCGGACTCAGTTAGAAACAAAGGATTCTATAGCATTTGCAACCATATCTATCAGAGATTCACTTAACGGACCGATTCCTACTATTACAGTCAAAATAGCGCAAGTCAATATTGCCATCCTTAAGCTAAATGCATCCTTCAAATCTCTACTTTCAACTGATTCTTCGAAGAACATTACTAAACCAATTCTCAGATAGTAAAACATCGAAAGAGCTGAATTAATTACTATGGCAAAGGCTAGCCAGAATACAGGTTCAACACTAGTTAACCAGTCCATTACCGAAGTTGCATCTGATGCCCCAGTTCCTGCTGAAATATTTACAATCCCATTAATCATCAAAAACTTTGACAGGAATCCGGACAAAGGAGGGACACCTGCTAATGATAGCATGAATAAGAACATCGAACCTGCTACGAGTGGATCTCTTCGTGCTAACCCATGAAGATCTTCTAATCTGTGACCTTTATCTTCGGTTTCAAGAAGAGATAATACCAAAAATGCTCCAAACTTGAAGATTACAAGAACTGCGAGATGGAATACTATTGCTGTTAATACTAGTTCAGTTGCTGCTTGAGAAGCGAGACCACTACCAATTGCTGCTAATCCTGCTAGCATATACCCGGCATGTGAAACACTGGAGTATGCCAACATCCTCTTAGGGTTATCACTAGTCAAGGCTGCTAGATTACCCCATGTCATTGTTACAACTGCAATCAAAGCAATTGCTGTGTACCAGAAAGCCTGGCCCTCGAGAGGCATAGTAACAGATACTAAGATTCTCATTAAAGCCACGAATCCCATCGCCTTTGATGCAGTAGCCAGCAAACCAGCAACTGGTGATGATGCTCCAGCATAAGCATCTGGTGCGGCTAGATGGAAAGGAGCAGCACCTACTTTGAATCCGAAAGCAACTAACATCAAACCAACTGCAATACCAGCTAGAGGATCTACGGAATCAGATTCAGCCCATCTAATTGCAAGTGCGTCTAATGATAAGTCTCCACTCCAGAGGTAAAGTAGTGACATACCATATATTCCCACTGCAGAAGCGACAGATCCTACGATGAAATACTTCATTCCTGCTTCACCTCCAACTTTACTCTCCTTATGGAAAGCAACAAGAATATACGAAGACAGTGACGCTAATTCAATACAAACAAACAACATAAAAAGGTGTGTTGCCATTGACATTAGGCTCATACCAAGACCGACCATAATCAAAATTATGTGGAAATCAACTTGACGACGATTATCAATCAAAGCATTAATCTTCTTGGCAGAAATACTCTCACTGTCATTATCATTTGGGGGTTTCACGTTCGCTCTGGCAGGAAGTCTATGAGTTGTTGCAATTGTGGCTAAAAGTAAAGCTGCTATGAAAATCAAAGAGAATAGTCTACTGAACTCGGTAACTTCCAGAGTATCCCCGATTGAACCATAAGAATTCTGCATCAACCCAAAGAAAAAGGCTGAAATGAAGATTACCAGAGAAACTTGGTTAGGTAATCTAGGGTTACTTGTACTCTTGAAACGGCTACCTCCAATGAATACAGGAACATGGAATCTTGTTAGAGGAATTCGGAAACTCGCATTACCTAAGTTTGGAATTAAAATAATGGCTACTAGACCAAATAGCATGATTAGCTCAGGAATAATTAACTCTGCTTCATTTGTACTAATTGGAAGATTCATGGTTTTACCCCCTGTTCAATTAAATGATTGAGTAATACTTCACGAACAAACTCAGTAGACCAATCAGACATCATATCGAAGAAAATGAAGGGGAATATACCAAATGCTATGGTAAGAATCCCTAGTATAAACATACTAGTATTTTCATTCCATGTAATGTCTCTGGGATCTTCACCATGTAGTGACTCAGGAAGTATTCCATGATGTCTATCATTAGATTCGAATATAGTCTTCTGCATAGATGTTAGATAATACACTGCAGTAATAATCAATGTTAACGCTGGCAGAAGTACTAACCAGCCAAAACTCATCCAGAATGCTATCATTATTGCTACCTCAGCTACGAATCCTGCTAGTAATGGAAGTCCTAGACTTCCCATCCAACCTAGCATCATATGTGCAGCTAAGTATGGTGAATGATGGGCAATGCCTCTCATTGATCCGATTTCTAGAGTATGATAGTGATGCTTGAATGCTCCTGCAACCGCAAACAGTAGAGGACTTATTATTCCGTGTGCGAACATCATGAATAATGCTCCAGCAATACCTAATGGCTGCATCGTTGCGATACCTAAGAAAATCAATCCCATGTGAGATACTGATGAATAAGCTACCATTCTTTTCAGATTAGTTTGACCCATACAAATCCATGCACCATAAACCAAACTCACCATACCAAGAATAACTAAAATTGGTGTGAAAACAACTGTAGATTCAGGGAATAATGATACTGCTACTCTCAAGAAACCATAAGCACCCATTTTCAGCATTACTCCAGCTAATATCATCGAACCAGCAGTAGGTGCCTGGACGTGAGCATCTGGTAACCATGTATGAACAGGAACACTAGGCATCTTAGTTGCGAATCCAATCAATAATAAGATCCAAACTAAATGTCTGAGACCTTCAGATTGTATCATTTCACTGTCCATATCTAATAGACTGAAGTGATGTCCAGTCATTGTCCCTGACACGCCTGAAATATCACCTGTGTGGAAATACATTACGAGGATTCCTACTAACATGATTACGCTAGCAGTGAATGTATAGATGAAGAACTTCATTGAAGCATATTTCCTGTCATCTCCTCCCCAAACTAATATTAAGAAGAACATCGGTATGAGTGTCATTTCCCAGAAGATATAGAAAACAAAAAGATCGAGAACTACGAAAACTCCGAGTAATGCTCCTTCCATTACCAAGATTAATGGATGGAAAATATGACCTTCTTTTGCGTCCCATTCGACTAACATAGATAATGGAATTAATAGAGCAGTCAGCCAAACCATAGGTAATGAAAGTGCATCTACTCCAACTATCCATGATACTCCGATTGATGGAATAAGATTTACTCGCTCTTCATTCATTAATTCATATTCGCCCATATTAATATTGAGCCAATCAATACCGCCAAAAGTTGTGAATGAAAGATATGTTGCAAAGGCAAATAAGGCCATGGATACGCCGAAACTGATGTTTCGAGAAAATTTAGCAATCGATGAAGCCATGCTTTCAGGCAGTATCTGAGGTAAAATCAGTAATAGCAACCCAACTCCAATTGGAGTTAGAGTCAGAATAGTTAATGGATCACTCAGAAACTCACCCCCATTAGTAATACGAAAATACAGATGACACCAACTGTGGCCATCAAAATATAATCTCCAGCACTTCCAGTGGTAAACTTACGAACTTCAAATGAACCAAGAACTGATTTTGATTCTATCTGCTTAATTATTCCATCAACAATATTTCTATCAAACCACGCGGTGAAGTCAGCGAATGGAACGACTGTTCTTGCTAATATTCCCTCATACAAATCATCAAAATAGAGTCTTTTATCTAGTGCTTCAGCTAATTGTGATTCGGACAACCAAGAGACATCTTGCTTCCCAAACTTTCCTGAAAGTTTGACTAACCATCCTACAAATAAGTTAGCCTTTTCACCTTCTTTGAGAGAACCACCATGAATCCTAGAGGCCATAATTGGTCCTACAATAAAGGAAAGTAATATGGTAAGCCATCCAACCATACGTACTTTCATATCATCAGGTAAAAATGCATGTTCTAATTCGTAAATAATTCTATCAGTTAATGATTTTCCATGCAGAGACAAATCGTCGGTTTTATTTGATAGGAAATCAACAATACCTAAAACTGCAAGTACAAATCCGCTAATTGCTGTAATTATTGTAAGAATGATTAATGGTTCTTTTATCCAAGGAGTTGTTTCATGTACATGATCAACAACATCACTCTTAGGTTCTCCTGCGAATGTCATAAACCACATCCTGGACATATAGAAACCTGTCATTCCTGCAGTTGCGAGTATAAGTATGGCAGGACCTAACATCAAAGTTTCACCTTCGAAATATGCAGTCCAAGTTTTGGCGATTATTCCCTCTTTAGACCAGAAACCACCAATCAAGGGTATTCCAATAATTGACATTGAGCCAAACATCATTGCAGTAGCAGTTACTGGTAGTTTTGATGCAAGGCCTCCCATATTTCTCATATCTTGAGGATCGAAATCATGATGGCCATCGTCAGAGCCATGGTGTAAATGATCATGAGCATGATGTACTTCATGAATTACTGAACCACTAGCCATGAATAGCATTCCTTTCGCCATTGCATGATTGAATAAGTGGAAAAGAGACGCCCCGAGAACGAAGTAACCAGCATAATATTCGTCGATATTAAGGAAGTAAAGAGCGGAACCTAATCCAGTGAAAATATAAGCTAGTTGTGACATTGTAGAATATGCTAGAACTTTCTTAATATCATTTTGAACGAATGCGATTGATGCCGCCATAAATGCAGTTATTCCTCCAATCCATGCCACAATTAATCCAAAATCTTCCAGTCCAGAAACCCCATATTTATTCACATCAACAAAAGGCATTAGCCTTGCAACTAAGTATAATCCTGCATTAACCATTGTNGCNGCGTGAATTAGAGCTGAAACGGGAGTNGGNCCTTCCATTGCATCAGGTAACCAAACATGTAATGGGAACTGAGCGCTTTTACCTACCGCCCCGATAAATAACATCATTAATGCCCAAAATAATTGACCAGAGTCTACCAATGCGCCTCCTACACCAGTTGAAGGATCATCAAAAACAACTGCGAAATCTAAGGAACCATAAATATCATACAAAATTAGTAATCCTACCATTAAGAAAACATCCCCTACTCTTGTNGTCAAGAATGCTTTCTTTGCAGCATATGCAGCACTTTCTTTCCAGTAATAGAATCCAATCAAAAGATACGAACATAATCCCATTACTTCCCAGAANATAAATAGCCAAAGGAAGTTGTCAGCTAGAACCATACCAAACATTCCTAAACTGAATAATACGAACTCTGCAAAGAAACGGTGATTACTATCTTCGTTGATAGGATCNGTGGTCATGTAACCAATAGCAAACCAACAAATTAGGAAACACAAGAANGTNGCCACAAACAGAAGCATTAANGTCAAAGAATCAATCCAAACACCTACTCCTAATACTCGATTTTGAGCCATTGTGTAATCCGCTTGTAGAATATCGAAAGATATCCAATCCAACCAACTAACTACATCATTATTTTTTATGTCCGCATTACCTATCAAATAATCATAGAGAATCCAAATCGTTGTAGATAAAGATACTAAAAGCGCTGCTAAACCTAAAATCCCACCTTCTTTAAACGAATTTTTCCATGTTTCATTTTTATTATACACCTGACCTACAATTAGGATTATGGGGAAAGCAACAAAAGGTGCTACAACTATCAACCAGGCAAAATCAGTTGAGTTATTGTCACCTTGTAAAGACAAAAATGGAACTATTGCCAAGAATGGTAATAGTGGTAGGAGAAGACGATATTCATTTTTTGTTTCACCCATTAAATCACCTCAGTTCCTCAGAATATTAGCCTCATCAAGAGATATCGTCTCTTGAGTGCTGTACAATGATAGTAATATTGCCAGACCAATTGCAACTTCAGCAGCTGCTATTGCAATAGCAATCGCAGTAAATACCCACCCATCAACATCACCATAATGAGAGGCTGCAGCAACGAAATTGAGATTTGCCGCATTCAACATTAATTCAATGCACATCAAAACAATAATGGCATTTTTCCTTGTAAAGGCGCCAAGAAGGCCTATTCCGAAGAGTATCACACCAAGTCCAGAAATCCAACTTGGATCTATCATTACTCTTCACCTCCCATATCCCAAATTAAATTGACCAATCTTTCATCGCGAACAAGGTATGAAGATCCTACCATTGCCATAGCTAGTAAGGCACCTAGGATTACAGTCGCAATCGCCCATTCATCACCATATAATGAAAGTGCGAAATCTAAGGTTGAAGGGGGATTAGGTACGGAAGTACCCCACATTGAATGTGACATGACTTCATTAAGCATAACCAAAATGAATGCAAAGAGACCGAGTTTTGTAATTGCGGAAAGGGCTTTCACTGAATATCACCCTCTTGAATTTGACGACGTGTTAGCATAACTCCGAATTGAACAACAAGCATTACAGAACCAAGATAAACTAGAATCTGTATTGCTGCAAGCATTTCAGCAGAAGCCATGACCATTACTCCAGCCACTGCTAAGAAAGTTAGCATTAATGAGAGAAGTGAATGAGCCACTCTTCTAGCATAAACACATCCTAAAGCACCAATAATTGCTGCTGCCGAAAGAATTACGAAAACAATCGCTTCAAAATCTATTTCCATTGAAATCATGCCTCCGATTTAGCAGCAGCAGCCGCTTTGGCTGCCTTCTTTTCGCGCTTGGCTTTCTCTTTCTGAGCTCTCTTAGCTAATTCCATATCTACTCTTTCCTGATGGACCACAGGGAGTAACCTAGTACGATCTGCATCAAACCAAAGATCTTCTCTAGTATACCCTGTCATTCCATCATATTCATTCGACATGAAGAAGGACTCGAAAGGACAGGCTTCGGCACACAAACCACAGAACATGCACCTTCCAATATCGATTCTTCCTGAAACAATGTCAACCTCAGCAGGTTTAAGCGACGACATCTCAACTGATTCAATACCAGATCCATCTTGCCAGCGCACAGTCGCTTTATCACCAGTGATATCGATGACTTCTGCAAAATCATATTGTTGAGGTGGCGCTTTGTGTTCATGTACTAAATCGAAACTCTCAATTTCATCGAAATCTTCTTTTCTTCTAGCAGCCAAACCCCCGGATTCAATTTCACTTCCAAATCCGTGCCACTCATCTCCTTCATCAGTTATATCAAGAACATTTACTCTCGTCTCAGAGGTCATATGAAGGCAGTCATTAGGACAGGCCTTAACACATGCCTTACATGCAGTGCAGGTCTCCCAAACAATTCCTATTCTACCATTATAATTTCCTGGAACGAAAAGCCAAGGTTCCATATCCTCGAGTCTTTCATACGGATACATGATTGTTACAGGTCTTTCAAGGAAAGGAAGGGCCGGTGAAGATTCTCTATCAGCTGCATAAACTTGGCCTGATGATGGATGATTTTCCCCTATTCTCTCCAAGGTATATTCATCAGTCAGATTAGCTTGCTGACCATGATAATTATTTTTCAGGAACTTGGCTTTACCAATATATGGCACTGTCCTGAGGGCGGTCTTCAAAGTGATCCACATAGGTTTAATCACTAAGTTTCTAAAATTTGGTGTTGCATGAGGGTGTCCTGTGTTGTAATCCATTTTTTCACCTCCTAATCTCTTCTACTTCCTGGATATGCTTTATCCAATGTTTGAGTATTATATGGCCTTCTAGAATACTCTAATGCGTCTTTATCTTCATCAATTGCGTATATAACAAACAATACTATTGCAAGAATCGTAATTACAGGAGGTACCCAAATTGGCCAACTTGTACCAGTCCAAACTTCCAAACGAAGATACATTGCAATAGCTAGATTTAGAATTGATAATGGAAGTAAATATCTCCATCCGAATTCTAATATTTGATCAGTTCTTATCCTATGTAATGACGCTCTCACCCATACAAAGAAAGCGAATAGTAACCATGCTTTGAGTAAAACAACTACTAAGCCTGGAATCAAATCAACCACTACACCGATTACCGGGATACTTGACAATGTATCTTGGAATGGGAATTCCCATCCTCCAAGGAAAAACATTGCAAACAAAATACAAGCAGCATAAGCCCTCATCATTTCAACAGCGAACATTAATCCCCATCGAATTCCACCATACTCTGTCCACCAACCTTCTACAAGTTCTGCTTCAGCCTCTGGCATATCGAATGGAATCCTTTCTACTTCAGCAATCATTGTAATCAAGAAAAGTGCTGCGCCCAATGGAAGAATAAAGAAGTTCCATGTATCAGAAGTTTCAATTTGGAAATCTACAATTTCAATGATATTGAATGAACCACTGACAACAGCGATTGAAAGAACTGTGATTAAAAGAGGGATTTCGTATGCAGTCAATTGAGCAGCAGAACGCATTCCTCCGATTAATGTGTATTTGTTATTTGATGCCCAACCAGCAAAGAATACTCCCAATGGAGCAACACCAAAAATTGCCATTAAGAATAACAATGAGAGTTCAGGATTAGCAGCCCATATATGAGGACCGAACGGAATAAATGCATAACACATTATTGTAGTTGCAATAATAATCACGGGGGCTACCTCGAAAACTAATTTATCTGCCTTTTCCGGTATCAAGTGCTCTTTTGTAGCGAACTTTAGGAAATCTGCTAATGCCTGGAAGAAACCTGGAAACAGAAACCAAATACCATGATAGCCACGGTTACCAACTCTATCAATTGTCTCCAAATGATGGTCATTTCCTAAAACAGAATTCAAGCTCTTGTTAACCATACCAATTGGTACCCCCATACCCATTGGCAACTTATTCCACCAATCACCAGCAGTTGAAGGGCCTTCTCCAATCCATAAACTTCTAAGTGATGTTGTAGCACCAATTCTATCCATTAATCGTCCTATGAATTTCCTCTCAATGTACGGAACTACCATTAAAGTTAACATCATTGTTGCAAAAACTATAGTACACATTATAGTAGATACAAAGAATGCTTCCAAGGAAGGTTGGATATCAGCAAAGCCTGATTGAAGATTTATTTCAGAACCAATTACTATTGGTTCTTCAAGGAACCATCTAGGTCTCGTAATAGAAAACTCCAGATCTATGTCGTTAGAAGGCAGAATGTCATGAGTTTTATCCATTGACCAACCAATAAGGGATTCTGTCCATCCTCGGACATCTAACCAATCGCTACTTGCCATATTTACCACCTCATCTATCCGTCTCACCAATACAAGGATCGAATGAACCCATTATCGCGGGAATATCTGCCACCTTATATCCAATCATACACTTTGAAGCATAGGGTATAGTAATGAACATTGGAGAACGAATTGACACACGATATGGCATCTTTCCTCTACCTTCTCCTCCACCTGCAATGTAGAACATAGATTCACCTCGACTATCTTCAAAATGATGTGAGCCAGATGTTCCTTCGGGAGCACGTGTTGGAGCTTTTCCGAGAATTTTAGGGTCGCCTGGTTCATGATATGTTTCTGCTCCACCAGGCATTTTGTCTAATGCTTGCAGTACTAAATTCGCACTCTGGCGCATTTCCTCGACTCTAATCCTGTACCTATCATAACAATCTGCTCCCTTGATAGATGATCTTTCTACTGCTGGTTCCCAATCTAACTCGGAATAAACAGAGTACGGATGAGAGGAACGTATGTCATGATTTACTCCTGCTGCACGGATATTAGGCCCTGAAACGCCATGATTAATCATTTCTTCAGGCTTAGCATAGCCAACACCTTGACTACGAATCAGGAAAACAGTCGATTCATCAAAAAGAGATTCATATTCTTGAATACGGTCTAAGAATAGCTTCAATTTATGCCTTGCCCTGAGAGCAAAACCATGTGGTAAATCTCTTTTTACACCTCCAATACGTGGGAAATTATAGTGCATCCTAGAACCTCCCAATTCTTGTAGAAGGTCCATCATCATCTCTCTTTCACGCAAACACCAAACCATCACGCTAAGATTTCCTATGTCTGGACCATAGGCGCCGAGCCACATCAAGTGACTTGCTATTCTTTGAATCTCAACAGCCACTAAACGAATGTATTCAGCTCTCTCTGGGACTTCAACTCCCAGTAAATCTTCTGCAGCGTAAATGTAAGCATGTGACCAAGTATTAGCAGATGCATAGCAAAGTCTATCACAGTAAGTTGTGATTTGAGTAAAATCACGTGATTCACATATTTTTTCAACACCCCTATGGATGTAACCCAAATCAGGTTCCGTATCTACCACAGTTTCTCCATCGACTTTCACTTTCAAAGTCCAAAGACCGTGAGTCATTGGATGTTGAGGCCCCATTGAAATCCACATTTCTGCCATTTTTACACCTACTTTACCCTACTAGAATCAACTGGTTTACGCATAAAACCTTGAGCATCATCATACATCTCTTCAAATCCGTGATATCTTAATTTGTGCTGTTTTTGAAGAGGATGGAAACCAACTGGAGATTCATGCGGATTCAGTACTCTTCTCATTCCATCATGCCCATCAAAGTCTATACCGACTAGATCCCAAGTTTCTTTTTCATTCCAATCAGCACCGACCCAAAGATCCTGAACACTGGAGACCGAAGGAGTACGAGTGTCTCCTATTTTGACACTAATCTGAATCTCTAAAGGAACATTTTTCCCTTTAACTTTTGAAAAATCTACAATATTTGGAACTACCAACCCATCTTCAATTACTGGATTAGTTATACCAGTTCTCAAAAAATGGTAGACTACTTCCCATTTCTTATCTGAAGATTCTGGCCAATGAATACCCGTAATCATAGAACAATGATCAACAGAGTGCTTATTCTTCAATTCTTCAGCAACTTTTCTCCAGTTTTCTGGAGAAACTATTGCAGTAACAATCGGTCTATTTTGAGTTCCACTTGTACGTATGTCAACTGTCGACTCGACCCCTTCCATCTTTTCTAAGGAAGATGACAACTTCTCAGCCGCCTCTTGTTGTATTTTTTCAGAAACTACTCTCATGATTACCCCTCATGCATCTCCAATGATTACCGGCGCTTCACTTTCGAGTCTTGTATGACTTGGCATAGCTCCAATACGAATGATTTTCTCTCTTAATTTACCAAAACCATCGATTAAAGCCTCAGGCCTTGGTGGGCAACCTGGGATATATATGTCAACAGGAATAATGGTGTCAACGCCTTCTAAAATATT
This sequence comes from Methanobacteriota archaeon, assembly GCA_002686525.1. Taxonomy (GTDB): domain Archaea; phylum Thermoplasmatota; class Poseidoniia; order Poseidoniales; family Thalassarchaeaceae; genus MGIIb-O2. The sequence continues at coordinate 123,137 of NZDA01000006.1, forward strand.
GTATGATTGGAAGTAAGGTCCTCCTGAAATTGCACATTCGCCCATAGCAATACACCATTTTGGCTCAGGCATTTGTTCCCACAAACGAACTATAGGGTCTGCAAATTTCTTACTAATAGGACCATTTACCAATAAAACATCACATTGTCTAGGACTTGAACGGAAGAAAACTCCGAAACGTTCTGCATCAAAACGGCTCGCTCCCGCTGCGGCCATCTCGAGAGCACAGCATTTTATTCCAAGATGCAACGGGAATAGTGACTTCCTTTGCCCCCAATTGAAAAGACGTCCTGCCAGTACTCCAATGACATCTTTCAATCTACTGGCTTTCAAAGCTTCATCAGTAACGTCCCCAACAGTGTCAACTAGCAATCTACTGCTAAACATAGCATAATTTTGTGTGTCGTCCGCCATATAACCACCTCAGATGTATATTCTTCCTCTTTTCCTAAATACGTGCCAAACTCCAAGACTCATTAGTAAAATGAAAATTGACATTGTTGTCAAAGCACCCATAATCTCAGCCCTAGATGTAACATCAACATCTTGAATAGAGATAATGCCACCAAATGCGAGGAACATAAAAGCAATATCAAAAACTAGGAATATTATAGCATACCAATAATACTGGAAATGGAAGTTAATATGTGCTTCGCCGATTGGAGCTGCTCCACATTCGTAGGTACTCTCACGACGAACATATAGCGATTGATCTACCTCATAACCCGGCAGCAACCAAGAGCGAGTTTTAGTAGGATTATTTGGATCTACAACAGGCCTTAGAAGTCTCGACGCAATGAAACTTCCAACTGGAAATCCAATGCCGACCAAAGTCATTACTGCTAGTGCAAGATAGGCTTCAGAGACTGATGTCATAGGGCTCACAACCCGGTCCCTTAGGGACCGTTAGTGCCGCCCACTAAAATTAGGGCAATAAGTGTAACCTAACAGTGAGTTTCAAGTTGTTAGTTAACGTTCAGATTCAAGTTCAAGAGCTTTCATTATTCTTTGGCTCTCTTTTCTAGATCTTACAAAGAGAATAATGACTAGCAGTCCACCGATTATAATTCCAGCCCATCCAAGAATTTGTACCATATCATCAGAGAGGAAAGATATCCCTATGGGAATCTCAGCGGTTACAGATAGGTCAAGAGGTTGCCCTGCCACTGGAAGTCCTTTTGGCATTACAATTATTGTAAAATCATAGGTATCATCTTGGAATAAATCGTTCGGAGGAGTCACCCGAATTTCTACTTCTCTTGTTTCCCCAGGAGATAACTCAAACTCATCCTCGACAGCATTTACAGACCAAAATCTCAACGCTTCTGAAGATTCTATTACCACTGTTTCTTCAACATTTCCGTGATTGGTTACATAGAGTGTAAAAATTGCCTTCTCTGGATATGTCACTGTCTTAGAAATCTCATCTTCGATGGTGAATCGTAAATCATGTATAGTAATTACATCGACTAAGAGATCGACATGCGTGCTTTCAATTGCATTAAGTTCTGAAGATGCGGATACCTTGATCATTCCAGATGCTCCACTCTGTACTCCCTCCAATACTTCGAAATCGAGAGTCAGCATTACACGATTTTCCGGACCTACATCCACATGGAACGGTTCATCTGTTACAACCCCGCTGACCTTCAAAGTCCTCAATACTGTTGATTCCATTCCAGTAACCGTAATTACTGCATTATCTCCGTTAGGGAAGTCGCCTGTATTTTCAACCCAGAATGAAACAGAACCAGTTCCTCCGGGAGGTAACTGAACTTGTAATTCATCAGGGATTTCTCCTGGTTCTACAGGAGTTATACTCATTGCATAATTAAAGTTGGATACTGATATTGTAAATTCATGAGATGAAGTTTTATCTGTTCCAAAGATGGTAATTACTGCAGAAACTGAAGCCCTATCTCCGTTCTCTTCACCCTCAATTGTCACATCTAGATAGACTGTCTTAGTAACTCCTGAATCAATGTTAATCTGATTAATTGTGGAACCTTGAGAATTAGAAAATGATGATTCCCAAAGCGGATCATTACAACCCGTCGCATCACTTGGGTCGCATGCTTGCAACTTGAAATTATCATCAACATTCCCCGTATTAGTAATTTCAATTGGGAAACTAATTACCTGCTGAGATTTACCTTTCTGTGAATCTGAAATAATCGATGTGGTTAAATCGTGAACTTGTGCAACTGATACTGTCAGAGTTTTCGTATCAAAAGGTGTCGATCCTCCTCCATGCCCTACATTGAAAGTGATGCTATTTGAACCTGCATCTGCCCCCTCTGGAACTGAAACATCAATTGTCAAACTTCCTTGATTCCCGCTAGCTAAGGTAACAGATGATTGAGAAAATGAGACTTGCCATCCGGAAGGAACATTGGCTGCACTAACTTGGATTGTATCGACACCATTGCCATCATTTGTAATAGTCATAGTTACAGATCTAGAAGTTCCGGGTTCAACATTAGATAGAGAAGATTTACTCAGAGATGCTGAAGCATCATATGATTGTCCCACGTTTAGTGTCATAATCTTCTCACAACCTACATCGTTACCCGACCTTCCTTGTATTTTTATTGGAACTTGAGTACTTGCTTCTACTGAGTCATCAGGAGTTACTTGGAATTCGAAAGTATGACGGTCATCCGCTGTGTTCTTTTCTCCAAGTAATGCATTAGATGGCGGAGAGAACTCAACCCATTCTGAAACATCAAAATTATCTGCAACTGCTTTAGCAGATACTGTCCATTCAGTATTGCCAATATTTTCAACTGTAAACCTGTTATTTCCTGTCTCTCCTGGATTGAGGCTCATCGAAGTGAATTGTAATGACGGATCACATTCTCTTACTTCTGGAATATTTACTGTCAGTGTTAAGTTGTCTTCAGCTGGATCTGCAGCATTAGGATCGTTGGTTACAGTTGCCTTAATTATGAAGCAATGAATACCTGCTTCAGTAGATGAACCATCGGGTAAATCTACAGTTACGTCCACTGTTTCGGAGTCTCCAGAATCTAACTGGATAGTAGATGGGCTAACTGTAGCATCTAAATCATCAGATTCACAATCGTTATCTGATGTCATTTCAAGTTGAATATTTTCTTGTTGCTCACCTGTATTTTCAACATCAACTTCCCAAACAACTTCATCGTCTTCACCATCATATGTTACCGTTTGTTCGTCAACTGTTAGAGTAACAGAATATAATCCACCATCTCCAGCTGTTGTAGTAACTTTGACATCATCGGTTTTTGGTTGACCAGGGGTCGCTCCTGTTGCAGATACTGTCACCGTCGTTTCACATTCACCACTAGCTTGTTCATTTACAGACACTGTTAGAGTAACTGTTTCACTAGATCCTGCCTCTATAGTGCCGCTTACCTGTTCAACATTGGAAGTGAAACCATTACAATCCGCTGCTTGTGATGTAGTAAGTGTAACTGTGATATCATCATCTCCTGTGTTTGTCACTGTGATGTCATATTCTGCAGGGTTATCCGCATCCGCTTCTTGAGAGGTTGGAGATGCTGAAATAGAAACGTCAACTGCTGCGGTTACAGCAGGAGGTATCATGGAAATTAGAAGTAAAATAAGAACCAAACGAGTTGAATCGGCCCTCTTCATGACTGTCCGGGAACAATCTTCCCTCTAAGGGCTTCGTGCGTGTTGTGTAGTAAAATATGCTAATTCTAGACTTCTGTTAATTGTTCTATTCCCGCATCACAATGTAAACAATTACCCCTTTCTATGATACTACAGCCAGACACTTGTCCATCCATGTGATATCTAGCACCACATTCTAAACATGCCCATGCCTGACCAATTATGATATCAGCACTGCATATCCAGCATGGAACTCCACTTGATTCCTCTTCTTCCTCTTGAGGAGCAATTGATTGTGCCACTTTTTCAGGGATTAAAGATTGTATTTCCCCTCCTTTACGTACAAATATCGCTAATCCAAGACCACAAGCTAATAATATAACAATTAGAATAATCAATAGAATATTTGTCAAATCTATTTCCTCAGATTTACCATTTGATAATACATCAATTTCAACTTCTATTGTTGAATCTTCGATTTGATCTGAGTTGGAAAGTGAAACTGTAATCATTCCATCAGAACTCTTTGAAGGATTATATCCGATTAAGACAGATCTAGTCTCTCCTGGCCTCAGATTTACAAACTGAGAATCTAAAATTAATTCATTCCATCCATTCGGAGCATCAATTTGTAATATCTCAGATATGTCAGAGTTTCCAATATTCTGTAATTCCAGTTGTAGCTGACTATCAAAGCCCTGAGGAGAGGCATATTGACCTACAATAGTCCAACTAACTTTGGAAACGGTTTCAACATAGAGAGATATAGTATTCTCAGAAGTAATACCTCCTCCTTCTAGAATCAATGAAATAGACGGCTCAGATCCAGCCTCAGCTGTTAAGGGAATTACTACATTACAAATTACTGTAACCGTAGAATCTACCATAATTGTTGGATCACTTGAGCAAGAATATTGCCAATCCTCATCTGGTAAGTCCATTGATACATTAGGACGCCAGGTCATTGTTCCAGAATTAGAAACTTTCCACAATAAATCAAATCCAATTCCACCAACAGGATGGGAATCTACACCTAAGGGAGTACTTGCAGATGTACCATCAGGTAATGCGACTTGAAAGAAACTGATTGAAGGGATTGCACCCGAAATAACATCGATTGTCCTATTCCAATCAATTGTAAATCCATCATCTGTAACGAATCTAATTTGTAATTCACCACTCTTAGCAAGTCCATTACCATTCAGCGATATTGGTAGAATAAATTGTTCACCTGCTATTACGGTAAATGAATTCTGAGTGCCTGTAATAGACCACCCATTAGGAGTAGATAAAACATAAGCCGTTAACTCTAAATCTCTATTTCCTTGATTGTTGAAGTTGATATCCCATTCTAATGTATCATCAGCTGAGACCTCACGTTCTGTTCCATCTGAGGTCGGAGTTAGAGTGACAACATCGACATTCTCTACGACCATAGTCAAATCTTCAAACCAAGAGTCAGAACTTACCCTAGAGTGAATAGAAACTGCTCCAGAAAATATAGTACCTGCCGGGATCATTGCACCAGGGGGATTTATACTGATATCAATTATCCTAGTTTCTCCTTTATCAAGAGATCCTGTTGAACCATGAGAGGAACCAGCAAAAGATCCCATTGTATCAAGACCAAGACTCCAACCAGAGGGAGATACTAACTCAATATCATATGTTTGAGGCCCATTTCCTTCATTCTTCAATTGTATCTGTAATGGAGTTGAAACCAGAGGATTTACCTTTATTTGGCCGGGAGGAATTAGGATATCCGCATTAGAAAGGAGAGGTACTTCCAGATATATTTCAAATTCTGATTGAATTTGATTTTCAATATCGGTTCCTGTTACAATCATTCGATAAAGCCCAGGTTCTGGAGGAGCAGGGTGAATTACTGATAAATCGACTTCTGCAGATTCAGCAGGCATCAGATTGAATGTATTATTTGAAAATGAAGAAAACCAGTCAAATTCTACTCCATCTTGCATTCTAACAGGTTCTGAAACTACAATACTAGCATTGGTTTCGAAAAGTGCTGTATTCGTCAAATCGAGCGACCAAGTAGTAGAACTATCAGTTGTACCTTCTATCAACATTGTTGGATTTTCACTTGTTACTCTCACTCCGGGTACACTGACAATTACAGTTTCAATATACTGATTATTTGATTCTGAAACCTCCTCAACATCGTCATTCGGATCGATGTAAAATGAGATAATATTATCTCCATCTTGAGTAGGTGTCCAGTTCCAAGTCAATTCAGCATACTCACCAGGTGAAAGGCTGAGTGTTTTTGTGCTAATTGTGATGCTATTAACTGCTGCCAAAACTGAGAGTTCAGGAATACTTCCAGCTCCTTGATTGATTAGAGAGATTGAAAATTCTACTTCTTCATTTACTTGAGGAATAGGGACAGATAAATCAAATGAATCTGATACGAAAGTAGGATCTGGATCTAGGTCATTAACATTCACTCCTCTAACAGCAAGAGAATAGGATTGATAGAAACTACTACCGCCATGAGTTGTATCTTTGACCTTAACGTTCCAAGTACCAACCATTGCATTATCTATAAGCACTACCTCAACATTATTTTTTGAATCTCTTTGACCATTAGTAACAGACTGCCCATTAGTAAATACATTCCCTTTGTATATGAGACCGTTTGGGTTAGTAATTTCTAAGTCTAAATCATTTCTTAATTGGGTTGAAGAGGAAGAAGAGCCCGGATAATCAGACCAAGCAAGAACTGCCTTGAGAGGCTCCCCTGCTCTGGTAATCTCAAATGAATAATCGCTTACCTGACCAGATGATAATCTAGACCTATCATCGACGAAGATGCCTACATCACTATCAGGCACTAGGGTGTTAACAAGATTGACTCGCCCCCATCCTTCATCATTATTTGGAATATTTCTCACACCCATATCTTCAGCACCTAGAATCAACAGTGCCTTGATCAAAGCCGCCTGCGGAGCGGGACGTGCTGCTACTTCCATCAGATATTCTCTCACCAGTACCGCTGCTCCAGCTGCTGCAGGAGTTGCCATAGATGTACCACTATATTCGAGATACCAATTGTTGCTCCAAGAACCTGAAGCACTACTCGCCTCTTGAGATTTACAGGAGCGGACATAATCTCCAGGTGCTACAAGATCAGGTTTGATTCTACCATCGTCTGTAGGGCCTCTACTGCTCCAATAATACATATCATCTGGAGCTCCATTATACCTGTTCACATGACCGCCAACTGTAATTACATTCTTTGCAGTACCTGGAGATGAAATTCCGTCATTTCTCTCATTTCCAGCTGCAAATAATACAGTCATACCTTGATACTGCCAGTATTGATCCCAAGTTGAAACACGATCATCAGCGTCCTCTGATGAAGTAGTATAATCACCACCAGTAGGAGAACCCCAGCTGTTAGTGTGTAATCGTGCGCCCGCGTTGTACGCTTCATTCAACATACTATTAATTCCAATAGAATACAATGCTCCAGTATCATCATCTTCCATTGCTTGGAAATAAAGATCCGCCTCTGGAGCTATTCCTTGATACGTTCCACCACTCCTCATTCCGGAACCAAGTACAGTACATGCTACGTGAGTTCCATGTCCATCAGAAGGATCGGCAGTTGATGAATCACCGGGAGTTACAGAATCTAGGCCTGCAATTCTACCTGTAAAATCTCCATGATCATCGTCTAAACCAGAATCACCAACTGCAATTTTCTGTCCAGAACCATTTAATCCGGTAATGAAGAAACTCTCTACAGTGTCAATTCCCATATGCCCTCTAGCTTCATTATTCATCAACTTAAGAACGGGGACAGGTGCAATGTAAGATACTGATGAATGTTGGATTATTTCTGAAATATCATTTGTCCCAATTTCCCCCCAGAACGTACCTAAATCAGGCGACCAAGAGTCTGATAGCCATGAATCTGTAACTTGTTCTAGATTATCTCCTAGAACGTTTAATTGACGTTCTAAATCTGAATTTTTCCATCCAGTAATTTCAACGACTAGGCTTTGATCTTCGGGAGCATCATAAAGAGAAGGGTGTACTAATAACCCTGCAGGAACATCATGAATTGAATGAATTGACTCAATATTTTTCAATTCGTTCAATTGTTTATCAGTTCCTTGAACTAAATAACCAGATGGAGGTATAGTTGAACGAATCTCTATACCATTAATTTCCATTATTTCCATTCTAGCATCCCAAAGGCCTGTTTCACCATCAATAATTACTAATGCGAGATCTTCTCTAATAGATGAAAGATCTTCAGAGAAATATACACTAGGGATAAGCCCAGAATGAGTAAAAACTCCAATACTAGATTCAGCAATCTCTGAACGTGTAATTTCGTAACCATCTGAAATTACAGGTGAGCCCAAATCAGTAATACTATTTGGATTGGGAGATATTTCTACTCTCTCAATTTTGTCTCCCATAGCAGTATCAAATGATTCCTCAGGTTCTTCGAAAAAATTAGTTGCAGGTATGTATGAAAGAAGGAAGAGTCCTAGAATTATGCATACAGTACGCTTGGACATGAAGTTCGCCCTACTAAAGGTAGTTTTGAGTATATGGGTTAATTGAACCCTCTAGGGTTCAAACATCGCATCCAAACTAGGTTAGAAAAAATCTATACCTGTGCCATGACTAAATTGTTCCATCTTCCATTCGCCAACTACATACTCCAATTCTATTTTAGAAAAATCTTTATTGCTCTTCTTATACTCTAAATCAATATCTATTGTGTATTCTTCCCAAACTGATGGCCCTATGACAATTAACTCCATATTATCACCTGAAACTGAACTATGAGCCGGTAGTGAAGATTTGTTAAATGAAAATCTATCAATCTCAATATTATTAGAGTCAATAAATCGGACAATCAAACTTATTTCTGAAATATCCCTACTTCCATCATTGTCTATTTCAGTTAAAATAACATGTCCCGCACTGCTCTGGATATATACTACATCAACTGTAACCTTATCATAAGGAACAATCCATGTCACTGCAAGTATAGTGGCAGAGAAAATCATTAACGCGACTATTGAAACAACAACAACTCTGAATGGAGAAATATAGCTCATTTTATCTTCAATTCTGACCAAAACTTCGTGAGCATATTCTTCTTCGGGGGTTTCTTCAGGTTGAATATTCTTAGATTTCTCAAGTAATCCCATCTAGTCACCTCCAGCAGATAATGTAGCAACTACTGTCAATATTGCAGAAGTAAATGGTTCTGGTACTAACAAATGGTGTGTAGAGCCTCCCAATCCAGGTACTAAATTTAGTATTGAAAGATCTGAAGATAGACCATTGACGCCAAGAGTTGTTCCTGTAGGGACTCCTCCTGTAGTTTGGGCGTCTATAAGTACCCCTCTAACATTAATTTCTTGTCCAGCAAATTCTGTTCTTGCTTTTGCTGAAACAATAATTTTACCCCCATCGACATCATCAACTTCAATCACACTATATGGCCCAACTAATTCTCTGATATGCAGTGTAGCACTTCTTAGATTTTCACCCATAGCCTCCATTTCTTCTAGATACACCGGAGGTGTGCCTACCTGACTCGTACCGGTCGGAACATCATTTACTCTAACATATATCCTTTCGACCCCACTGCCACCAGAACGTATTTCTAAACCAAAATCATTTGTTGGTTTAATTATCATTCTATCTGTCATACCTTCTGCTAAAAGAATAATATCTCCACGAGAATTTACAGCTCTACCAAACGCTTCGATATACAAAGACATTCCTTCACTGGAGGATGTAAAATCAAGATTTGGCAATCCTTGGAAAGCGAGATTCTTGGTAATATCATAATTCATCTCAGGTGCAGTAGTGAGATTGATATATCCTGGAACATCTTTCAAAAATACTGTTGCAGGCCACCAAAATCCATCCATCCATTGCATCTGTTGCAACATCAAAGAACCAACCGCAAAACCTTGAATCCTTTCTTGCTCCGGTACGCTCATATCAATAGAAATTGCAGTCCCAAGACTGGCTTGGAGAGCAATGGATTTTGGAATTTCATTGATTAACATTTCAGTTCTACTCTGAGAATCACGATTAACTAGAATCATATGTATCCAATCTAATCTTTCAGAGATACTAAATTGCGTTCCTGTTGAAACTTCAGCGATACCTCCTGAATCTCTAATTTCGAAAATTGAATCTATGTATATACTTGTAGATTCACCTGGCTTTAAGCCCTGCATTGTCATCAACAAATCTTGACCGTTGACTCCATATGCATGAATCATAAATTCTTCTCTTGCAGGAGTCCAACCATCCATTGAAACTTGGATGTACCAATCTTCACCATTTTGTAGTGTATTTCTGACGATTGTCATATCAATTAATGGAGGTAATCCGGGTAGCCATGTTTTGATATGGAAACCATTGGATAATCCATCAGGTGCAGATTGGAAAGATATCCCATGAACCCATGGTGGTTCAGAAATTACATCTTTACCATACGTTGCTTCAACAGTCAGATCGAATGCGGAATCAGATTCTAACTGCAAGGCGTATGAAAATGATTCATCCACTTCTTCAGTACCTGTGGAAATATCACTAGTCAAACCTGCTAATACTGAATTAACAGATCTTCCTAAATCAGAAAAGCCACCTATGAAAAATGCAACCCCTGAAAGCCCTTGTGTGGAATTAAAATCTGGTATCACCAAATCAGAACCCGAACTCTCACCGACAGGAACTTCAACAGAAAGATAAGAGGGTAAAGGCTCAATCAAAGCTAGAGCAGATAGTCCTGAAGAATCAGCAGTAGGTGCATTATCCACGTTAATACTCATTGGCCTATCTCCAGCAGACCTAAGGAATGCTTTACCTCTTCCAGACGGGCCGACAGAGCCCTCCTCAACTGGAGGAATCCAGCCTAACTCCTGTATACCAGTTAATCTAGTGGAAATCGTGGATGTTTCATTATTTGAATCATGATGGAATAAGAAATGATCTCCAGTCATTGTTACAGGATCTGAAGAATTACTAATCTGAACTTCGACCGTAGAAATCGGTGTTTTAGCTGTAAAACTGGTCTGTTCAGCAAATTCGAAAGTAAATTCAGAAGGCATATCATGAATATTTGCTGCCTGCCTTTGATTACCATCTAAACCGACATATGAAATTAATTCAATTCCTTCATTAGCAACGTAATCAAGGGACTCTCCTTTCAATTCAATAGAAATATTATTTGGTATATCTGATAAATATAGACTTTGAAAAGAAAAATCTTCCAAAGTATTCTCATTATGTTCAATGAAAGAGAATCTAAATGATTCTGGAGAATTTGTTTTTATTCCTAATGATTGGATGTTAGTATTATTATCATCACTAAATGTGAATTCTGATAATCCGCTAAATCTGACACTTGAAGCAACTGGAACTATTGGATCTCTAAGGCCAAACTCACCCATCACTTGATCTAAATCTCTATCTTTAGAAATTATGATATGATCATCTTGGGCTATTGGATGTGGACTTGATCCTATCTGTAGAGAAAGAGTAGTTATCTCCATACTTTGTCTACTGGGAAGTAAATTATCCGTCATCAATAAATTAACATCTCTACCAGCAAATGAGTTTATTCCTCCGCCTCCGACATCCCCAGTTAGTACAGAAATTGCTTCTCCAGGGACTGAATTAATTATATCTCCAACATCTAAGAAGAGATTAACTAAGTTAATTATTACAGAATCTAAAATCTTTGACATGAAATCTAAATTATCTGCATCATCAAAGTCTGTCTCGCTTGATTCTGTACTACCCAATTCGAATGAGCCAAAAATAGCTATTGAAGTTGGTAAATCTTTCAGTTCGAGGCTAAGTTTACTATGATCTGTGGCAATATCTCCTCTCATATGCCAAGAATCATATTCGATTGATTGGATACTTTGAGTTGAGCGAATCAATAACAATGTCTTCGGAGGATATGCTGGATTAATTGGGAGCGTGGGGTCGTCAACATTTTGGGTATTGTCTCTTGAAAAATTCTTAATTGCAATAATCATCCCTAATCTCTCAGGCTGACCTCCTGGTAATTCAGGAGATGATTTCGAACCTAACATAGTGAATACCCTGTCAATCTCATCTGAAGATAGACTACCAGCAGGCATTCCTCTCAGCCATCCCAATGTATCCGTTGAATTACCACTATAGTCATCAGAATTATCTTTAGGATTTCCTGCTTTATTTTCATGGAAGTGAATGTGTAAATCTGCCCTTCTATCTGCATAATATTCAATTGTATCAAGAGCATTCTCACCAGCCCCTCCAGCACCTTGTGCAAGGGTTGTGTCAGTTCTAATAACTAGATTAACTTCTGATGGAAGCCTTGTAGAAACTCCATTAGGATGAACCGTTGCTTCGATGTAAGCTACTTCCCAAACGTCTCTATCTCCATTACTATTTTCGGGAGAAAAATGGACATAGCCAAATCCTGCAACTACGCCACAAGAGATTTCAGCCGAAGGCAAGGTTGTTAATTCAATCTGAGAATACCTTGCAGGACAATTTGTCTGTCCATTATTATTTATCAAAATCGCATATGGAGATGAGAGAGATGATACAACAATATTAGATTCGTCAAACCCGGGTAATAGTACTCCCAGACTTAGGAAAGAAAGTAAACTGGTGACCAAACTAGAACCTGCATCGGAAATATCAAAGTAAAATCTCTCGATACCCACATCCAATGAAAAATCAATTGGTGGGGTTGTGAAAGCAGAATCAATGACCCAAACATAACTTTCACCTCCAGTCAATATACCGTCTGAATAGGCAAATGCCTTCAAAAGAGAAACTTGTAGATTCTGTAGTTCATCCCAAACAGGATCATCTTCACTAGACTCTAGAACTTTGACTGTGAAAGAAATAGTAGGCTTAATCCAAAGAGTGTCGCCTGCGATTCCCCATTCATCACCCAAATCAAATGATATTTCTAAACCTACTTGAATATCATTATTTCCGTCGTTGTCAATATCGATTGCATGAAGAAATGTGTCTGTTTCCGGATCGAAGAAAGAAAATAAGCTAGCAGTAAAAGTTACGACTTCGAATTTTTCAACTTGATTTCCCTCTAAATCGGTATACTTGGTCCAGATTAGATAGTCTGTCAAATTGAATATTGTTTGCCATACAGTGCTTACGGCTCCGGGAGGCGAACTTTCGGGATTAATCAATAAATCATAAGGACCAGGATGAATAACTTCGGGTGGTGTAGTATCTACCATTGTTGAGTCTGAAAATAAATCATTGATGCCATAAAGTGGATCATCTTGATTTGTTGGAGTAACAGAATTCTCAACACCTTCTAGAGAAGGGCCTGCAATATTCTTAACTAATTCAGAAGAAATTACATCTTCTCTCTGTGAAAGTACATCAGTCATTTCTTCAAGAATTTGAAAATCATCAGCACTCACTCTTGTATCTGCTGATACATTTGTGACTGGAGAGTAAATTGGCATTAGAAATATCAAAACAAGTAGAATTGTTTGAGAATGATTGATTGCAGGGGCTCTGCGTATAACACGTACAGCACCTCCTTGCATGAACTCACCTCTCATTGATATGGTAAAGGTTATTCCCCTTCTTGATACAATAAAAAATAGATTTGCAACGATATAATGACTGGTCGGTGTTTCACTCAGATAAGGTGGAAGATTCGGAAGAATACTTAGCTATAATTAGACAAATTATAATCAACATAACTTGTATTATCGCCCTCATGATATGCCATTCCGTTCCAAATTTAGAGCCTCCTATTGCAATATCATTTATCCACATATTGAAATTAGCCCAATACAGAACTAATAGCATCAATGCTACACCATATGCAGAAATCCTACGAGTCTTTTGAAACATCAATCCTAATCCTAAAATTATTTCAAAAAAACCGCTAGCATATACCCAGAATGTTGGAAATCCAATGATTTCAGGTACTATTGGTTCATACCAAGATGGATCTATAAAATGATCAACGCCGATTAGGACAAAAGGAATACCAAAAATAATTGACCCTACAGAGAGTATCCAATTTCTTACCATAAACTCACTCAAAACGAATAGTCTCAATGGAACCACAGTGTGGACATGAGGTACGGGCTACATCAACACCAACTGGCATATCAACTTCGAATAACTTCTCACAGCTTGAACATGATTTTCTAACTGTACGTTCTGAAGATGGCGGTTCCTGTATTGATTGAGGTTCTGGCTCAGGTTCTGGCTCAGGCACTGGCTCAGGCACTGGCTCAGGTTCAGATTCGAATTCTGGTGCTTCTACAACTTCGCTAACCGGAGCAGATACTCCTAACAAAGGATCTTCAGAAGGTTTCCATACATTTTCAGAATCTTCTGCGGAATCAAAATCATGTTGAACCTCATCCCTAGGGACTGCGTCATCTTCTTCGAAAGCTGCCAATAATTCGTCTGCTGGACTACTAATCGTAGCAGAAGTTGGAGGTGGAGATGACGAAAGTAATTCTGATAATTCAGGATCCATTTCAATCTGAGAAGAAGGAGCACCGGAAGGAGGTGGTGTTGGTAATCCAGACATACCTGAAGAATAAGACCCATATTGAGAATCCAAATTTGGTTGTGAAAGCGGAGTTACTTGATTCACACCAGCACCTCCCCACATTGCTTTCTGTTCTTCGACTGAAGGAGGGGCGACATTTTCTTCAACCTCCTTTTCTTCTTGTTCTGCTAACATTGCAGCAATCTTTCTATTTTCAAGGACTCTCAAAGTTACTAAACCAATAATTGCCATTGCTATGATTAGCACTGCTAAAATTACAATTATGTTTAGCCAATCGATTCCATCGGAACCTGAATCTGCAGAAATTACTGTTACCAATATTTCTGCTTCTGTTGTCAAACCTTCATCATTTTCAATTGTACAAACAACCCAGTATATACCTGGTGAAGAAAATGGGCGATTCACTTCTGGTCCAATACCTTCTACATCATTGGAAGATATTCCATCATTATCCGAATCAAAATCCCTATCAAAATCCCATTTATAGATTAAATTAGTAGACTCAGGATCACTAACTTCAACTGAAAATGGATATGGTTGATTAACAACAACCTGTAACTCAGAAACAAAGCCCGAACCTATCACAGGAGGGGTTGGATCATACAAATTTATGTTGGCAACATCGTCAGTTACTAAACCGGATTTATCTGTCACTCTAAGAGTAATAGTATGAAGTCCGGAAGTGTAGGTAGAGTCGAAATTATGAGTAAAGGAAGTTGCAGAAGAGTCACTCCCTGAGTATGATTCAATAACTGAGTCATCAACTAACCATTCAACCGTCGATACTTCCCAATTATCAGAAAATTGTCCACTCAAGACTATATTTTCGCCATAACCTCGAGTAATATCTGAATTAATATCTATCTCCGCTATCGGGTTTGATATGTCTCGTACTTCAATATCTTTGAAGACTGTTGAACTTCTGAAATCGGTAGAAATTGCGGTGACTTTTAACGTGAAATTGGTTGGAGTTGCCCAAGAAACTTCTATTGAATTACCGGTGTAATCGTCAAATCCATCACCATCAGTATCCCAATTAATACTGGATATTTGATTAGATAAATTTGGTGTATTGCTGGCATCCAATGTTATGGTTGCTCCTACATCAACTACTGTTAGTGAGTCTGGATCGGTGAGTTTTACTTCAACAATCGGTGTAAGATATGAGACAACTGTAGTAGCTACTTCACTTGTTCCTGCACCTCCTGCTCCTGCACGATTATCTACCATTAAGTATAGTGGGATTCCAGAATAAACAGATGATGCTGACCAAACTGTACTCCCTGAGCTAGTAACTGCGAGTAAATCTGCTTGATTTATTCTGGATGCTGCGACAGAACCATTTGCTGCTGCAGATTCGTAAGAGTCCTTTTGTTCTTCAGTCATTAGGAAAATATCAGGAGCACCTTCCATAGTAGTTACGTCAATTGATAATTGGCTTCCTTCATCTAAATAGAATGGCCCAGCAACAATTTCATGACTATTTGTTTCCATACGAACAATCGTGTCTATCAAAGAAAACGCAGGAGTTACCACCTGCTGTACATTCATTGCTACATTAGCCACACTACCTCCTTGGGCACCTTGACCATTGTCTTGGGGATGAGCTAAATTATCGATAACCATGTACCATCGGGTTGACTGCCCCTCATCAGGAACTGTCCAATGCCACGAACCCTGTCCTGAGAACGACTCAAAGACCGAATCTTCTTCCCAGATAAGATCCGTTCTGTAATTTTGCTCATTCTGGTAAGTCGTTCTTGCATTTGCTGTAAATAGCAATATATCGATTTCGGTATCTGAATCAATATCAAATGAAAACGTTGTACCAGGAGTCAATACTTCCTGAAAATCTATGGTTACACAAGATTGGTCGGTAATAGCCCAGCTTGCTGGCATCATATCTAAATCTGCACTTGTACAACCAATAATTCCCTTTGAGTCTGCAGACGCGAAAGGAGCTGCTAGAGAGAGGAGAAGAACAATCAAAATGGCTGAC
>NZDA01000033.1 GCA_002686525.1 Methanobacteriota archaeon
CCATCTTCATCGTGGCCATCTTCATCATGGCCATCTTCATCATGGTCATCATGATGATCCTCTGACATCATACCAAGTGTTGTACTCTCGAATGGACCATCACTCATCAACTCACAAAGATCAGAAATTAGCATTGATTCGTAAGCTAAATCACTCTCGCCAGTTGGCATTGTGTGAGTCATGTATGAAGGTGGAGCATTATCACCCAGTGATGAGAGAGTTGATTCAACCCATGGCTCTAGACCTAAACCATGATAAAAGAATACATCAGAATTTTGTAAACGTATTAAATCTGCTGCAGAAGGTTCGTAATCATGAACAGGAATATTATCTTGGCTCATGTATTCTAAAGTAACTGAATCGCCTGCAACTGCCTTTACTAATTCACCAACGTGATATGTTGAAACCATTACAGTNCCATAATTAATCACCAATGGNTCTTCAATTAAATTACTATCTTCTTCTACTGTTTTACTTTCATCCGAAAGACATCCTGCTAAACTAGAAAGTATCAATATTAGGCTTACAGACAATGCTCTCACTGTATTATTCATGATTCTCCGCCTNACTATTAACTATATAATAAATGTTAATAAATATGTATTTGGAAATTATTATTAATAGNTGACTGGTCGGATAATTATGAGTCAAATCATCACATTCAGTGCTGACAAAGCATTTGCTAATGATCTTGAAAACATAATTAAAAAGTCAGGATATCAGAATAGAAGTAGATTCCTNCGTGATGCTGCCTTGTATTACTCGGAAATAAAACAAAGAGGAGAATTGCGAGATATGGCGGATGATGAAGTTCTCGAAGGTCATCTAATAATTTACTANCAACATAATCATGGAGTTGAATCAAAATTGATGGAGATTAGACACTCGGAGAATCTAGAAATTAGCACCTATAATCACAATTGCCTGAAGCACAGCCATACCTGTGTGGATATATTACTGGGTATCGGAACCGCACATGAATTCCGTAGAATTATTAAATTCTTACAAAATACCCCTCATGTAAATAAAATTGCATTTAATCCAGCACCCATGAGAGATGAAGGATGNTGCTAAGAATTCCCAATCAANACAGCTAAAACCTTACTTGATTTNACAANCCCAAAATTATGACTATCTTCAGAAGCATTAGGATCAGGATTGTCACCTACTAAGAATANTTTATCNCCATGNACNGAAGANATNCTCTTGATTAAATAAAAATCATTTCTCAATGGGTGTTCGACAAGCACGATTTGACCTTTGTGNAAATTATCTGATAAAATCTTTTCAAAACGTGCAATATTGCCGTCTTCGAGAGTTGGCCACATNGAGTCGCCATTNACTCTNACATCTATGAAGCGCGAATCCATGGAACTTCACGGCCTTTAGCGGCCCANAACATGTTATGNATAGCTTCAACTGCATCCATTAATTCTTGAGCATGTTGCTCAGAAACTTCAACTTTGCAAGCAGAACATAGTTTAGCTGCTTGCCAAAAAGTATCGTGAAGATCAGGGTTGGATTCAAGATGTTGAGGCTTGAAGAAGTCTGTCCACAATACTAACAACTCATCTTTACACTTTTGAGCCTCTTCCTCTTTGATTGCAGCGTATCTNGACATAGTGTTGATGTAGGCNGCAGAACTACCGNCAGACCCTCCATGATTGGCTTCTAATGCATTCATTTTCTTTGTCATTGATTGAACGGCTTCTGCTGCAACACGAGCACTTGCTGGGTCNTATACTCCGCANGGTCCATCACAGTGTGCATATCCCTCAATTAACATAATTTCTTCATTATTAGATTCNTCTCCTAACATAATACTACCTCTGAACTNGCGGATTGGGTGCCTTATTATGAATGCTGAGGTTGATGGCTCACATCAGGAATATTGATTGAGTAATTGATACTAGAGGTGTTGTGGGAAGAGTAGCAGTAACAGACGGAATGGATGAGAAAGCCATTGAAATGATTACTGAACAAGGTCATGAAGTAGTTGTTAAACACTATACAATAGAAGAATTACTTTCAGGAGTTTTACTCGATTTTGATGCTGTTGTAGTTAGAAGTGCAACTAAATTAACTAGAGATGTAATTAGTTCTTCAGTAAATGAACAAGGGGGTTTGAAATTTATTGGAAGAGCAGGGGTTGGTGTTGATAATATCGATATTAAGGCCGCAACTGAAAATAACATAGTAGTGTGTAATACCCCAAGAGCATCAACGAAAAGTGTAGTTGAAATGACGATTGCTCATCTATTGGCATCTTGCAGAAATATCGCTACTGCAGATAGAAAATTGAGAAACGGAGTTTGGGCGAAAAAGGAATTAGTCGGTACTGAATTATCTGGGAAATCTTTGGGATTAATTGGATATGGAAGAATTGCTCAGGGAGTTGGGAATGTTGCTAGAGCATTGGGGATGAATGTACATGCATATGATCCGTATGTTCCCAAAGAAATAGCCAAGAAAAATAGTTGTATCTTACATAGCGATATTAACAGTGTTTTTAGTATGTGTACGCATGTTTCTATACATTGTAACTTAACAGAGGAAACATATCATTTAGTAAATACTGAGAGAATAAATTTAATGCCAGGTATTGGAGATGATGGAATCGCTTGTGGCAATCATTTGGTCAATTGTGCAAGAGGAGGGATTGTGGACGAATCAGCTGCATTGCAAGCCTTAGAAAGCGGTCAATTATCTAGCGTTGCATTGGATGTTTTTGAGGAGGAACCTGCTACTGAAAATTTATTATTTAATCATGATAATTTTCATGGCACTCCTCATATTGGTGCAGCGACAAAAGAAGCTCAAGCCAGAATCGGTTTGGAAATGGCTTCATTATTGATAGAATGTCTAGGCGGTGAAAAGCCTAATACTAGTCTTAACTAAACTATTCGATGCATTCTGATAAGTGATTCAGATAGAATTTGCAGCTCTTCAGGGATAATTACACTAGGAATTTCTGAATTAAGTGAGATTCCATTATCTTTCTTTTTCCTCCATACTTCGGAATTGAAATCAATTAATGGACCTGTTAAGCTTAGTAGTTTGATATTACTCTCAACACTCTTAGGAAATTCTCGAGCATCAACTGAACTAGTGCCGTAAAGAGTCGTAGAAAGATAATGGGTGAAAAATGGACATATAGGACTTAGAGAAATCAAAANATCTCTGACAATTCTATGTAATGTCCAAGCAGCAGCCTCATCTCCATCGTAAAGTCTAGATTTTACCATTTCTAACCAATGACTCGGGAACACTCCCGTACTAAAATTCTTTATCGATTGCCCAGCATTGTAAATGTCTATATTCTTCCATGATTCTTCNACTTTAGACATTACTTCACTAAATTCGGATAANATCCATTCATCTTCAATCTGTAAGTTTTCAGGCTTTGNAGAAAGATTTGGTACATCAAATTGGCTTGCAAATCTAGCAACATTGAATATTTTCGTCAGTACTCCGAAATATTTAGATTCAATCTCTTCAGGATTAATATGGAAATCGTCTCCAACTTGTGCATCACATGCTTTCCAAAGACGAAAACACTCACTACCAATCTTATTTGCTTTGAGATGAATCTGTTTTCCANCTATACCTTTGATTTTCCATGAGCCGGTTCTTCCACCGAAACCGCACTCTAAAACTGAATTTGCATCAATACCATTACCCAGTGATTTAGACATTTTACGACCCCATGGGTCCATTCCAAGACCATCAATCCAAACATTATTGAATCCAGGTTTATCTAATAGAAGGGTACTTTTCAGTAGAGTGTANTACAACCATGTTCGCACAATCTCTTTACCNTGAGGACGNAAAGATGTGGGGAAGGCTCTTTCAAACAATTGAGTATCTTTCCCATANCCNGACACAAACAAATTNGAATTAGAAGAATCCATCCATGTATCNAATACTTTTTCTTCTCCAGATAAATTACCTAACTGATCTTTCATTTCTTCATAAGCACCGAGAGTTTCACGATTTTCTCTGTCTAAGACTACAGATCCTGCCGGAGGAGATTCNCTCCATGGTTGAACATAGGTTCCNGAAGGAGGTACAACTACTTTCGAACCATCTTCACTATACCAAATTGGAACCTCNGTATGGTACCAACGTCTCCTNGAAATAGGCCAATCAATAGAAATATTTTGCATCCAATCATCAAGAAACTGTTTATTCCTAGGAGGGATAAAATTAATCTCTGAGACTAATTCATCCATTCGTTCCAAAATATGAGTTTGCTTAACATACCATTCCTTAAGTAAGATTATTTCGACNGGATTATTTCCTCTTTCACTGACTGGAATTTCTTGTTCATGATCCTTNATTGATGATAATTTATTTCCTTCTTCTAGAATTTCAATTGCTTTTCTCCTGGCTTCGATTACAGGTAATCCAGACAAAGGACCAGATATTTCTGTCATTTGCCCATTAAGGTCTATGGCCACAAACGGTTCTATACCTAACTCTCTGAACACAGAAACATCATTTTGGTCTCCGAAGGAACAAACCATTAGCACTCCTGATCCAAACTCCATTTTCACAGAATGATGTGCTTGAATTATNACTTTTTGACTGCGACCATTTACAGGCAACGGCAACTTAATTTCTTTACCAATTAAATGAGAATACCTTTCATCATCTGGATGGACTAAAACAATTCCACAAGCACAAATCAATTCAGGCCTTGTAGTAGTAATTATGACTTGATCACCATCTTCAGTTTCCCATAAAATATCACATAATTTGGTCATTCGAGAAATTCTCTGAACTTCAGCATCAGCAATTGTAGTTCCCTCCACCGGGTCATATATATTGGGCCTCAAATCTTCAATAATATTTCCTTGTTTAAACAAATCTACGAAAATTGACTGAGTTACGGCTCTAAATTCCGATGAATCAGTTAAATATTCATTTTCAAAAGAGCAAGATAAACCCACTCTACAAGCTGTTTCTCTCATTGCTTGTGTATACTCCTCAATGGTATCTCTGCAAATATCAATGAATTTTCCTCTTTCAAAGGCCCTCATTTTCTTGCCGGTTTTCTTCTCTACTGTAAATTCAATATTTATTCCATTACGGTCTACACCCCAAGGGAAATATACTTCCTTGCCCAATAATCTTTGACTACGAGCTATTACATCAATCATACTATATTGAGCAACAGCACCAATATGCCAAGTTCCACTAGGATATGGAGGAGGTGTATCGATAACAAAAATCTCTCTATCAGAATTGGGGTCAAATGAATATCTCTTACTGTATGTATCACCATAATGTTCTTGCTGAATTCTTTTTTCAAGATCGATGGACCATCTTTTATCAGTAATTTTCGGTTTACCCATCGAAATCCCCAGACCTTACATATACACCCCGCAATAACTCATTCTTGACTATTACGAAACAAGAGAACTAATGTAAATGAAGTTTTGAAGGCTACAGAGGCGTTGGGTTGAAGTCCCTTCGTGGTACACGACAATACAGAGAGGATGCTGTATGGCCATTCAAGGAAGTGACAAAAGTACTGATTCTCCAGATAAATATTCCTTCAAAGAGAGGATACAAAATATAGATTCGGACTCTGTCAAAGATGCCATTATACAATCTCCTAATAGGCTAAGAAGATCATTATCAGGCTTATCTGCTACACAGGCATTAGTCAAATTTCCAATATTTATCATTGTGTTTTGCTTAGTATTCACTGGTTACTTCACACTACATTCAGGAGCTATAGATTGTAGAAAAGATTTCAATCCAAGTTTTTGTAATGAAGAATCTTCTATGAATGTGAATGGAGATTTAGAAGTTTACTTACCCGATGGCTCACAAGTATCGGTACTGATCGAAGAAGTTGAAGAAGATTGGACAACAAATGTAATGATAATATATGTCGAATCAGAAGCAGTTAATGTTACAACAATTCCCATTTTAAAGCAAATTGATGCTATGGAAAGTGCGATGAATTCTAATAGAAANGACGGTGGCGAATTTGATGATATTATCTATGTTCTTTCAATCTCTGCNGTCATTAAGGAAGTTAACTCTAGTGCNGTTAGAGTTGCAAAAGCGTTCGCTTCAGGAGTTGCTGCATCAACGGGCCAAGAAGAGTTTTCTGAAGAAATAAATGAAACTATTGATTCACAGAAGGATATTCTAGGAAATTATGCCATACCAGACGAACAAGGTAGAGTTGACCAAATATTGGATGAAATGCCTCAAAATGCCCTTGACAAGTTAGTNAGAGACGTAGGTAGAGAAGAAGCTGAAAAGGCATTTTATTGGAATAGAGCAGTAATTATTATGGGTATATCAAGCGATGCGGATGTTGCTGAAATGATAGAAAAAACCCAGAGAGAAATTGACTATCTTAGTAGTGTTAACAATAATATTTGTCCAGATGAACCTGAAAAGGAAACTGATTGGGAATGCCTACAACTTAAGATGGCTCTAACAGGACCTGCGCCAATTACTAACGCAGTTACAGAAGAATCATTTAATCTATTTTGGGATGTATTTCCAGTAGGTGTTTTTCTAGTAGCAATAACTCTTTTCTTGTTCCATTGTGATTTACTACAGACGGGTAGATTTAGATTTGTCCAAGGTATCAAAGTCCTCATAATTTCNGGATTNCCAACATTATGCTCTGTTTTCTTAACAATGGGGATTATTGGATGGTCTAATTATGAAGTTACTATGACTGTTATCATTGTAGGTCCGATAGTTCTTGCTCTAGGAGTATCATATGGACTGCATATTACTAATCGTTATGCGGAAGCTAAAGGTACACCAAATGAAAAAATGGAAGAGGCTTTAAATTCGACTGGAAGAGCGGTATTCCTGTCTGCTATTACAACGATTATCGGATTCATTTCGTTAACATTCACACCTATGGCTCCAATACAAACAGTTGGATGGTCTCTAGCATTCGGAATTGTTGTTGTCTATGTAATGACTATGTTGATGGTACCAAATTTGACAATATTACTTGATTTAAAGAAACCCTCACATCCTCCNCCTAAAGTATTCGTGGCAATAGTTTCAGTACCGGTCAAATGGACTAAGGTCACATTAGTACTATTCATCATTGCAATGATTTTCTCAGCAGGCATTTCTAGGGAAAATGTTGAGTCNAATCTGGATCTATTGGAAATGGCNCCACAAGATGTGGATGCAGTTCAAAAAATGAAAACTTACAGCGATGAATTCGAATCAGGACAGCCGGGTTTCTTGAAAATATCAGAAAATATTGGTGCAACTGCTGATTTAACTGACCTAACAGCAGATGATCCTTTTAGTGGGTTAGAAGCGATAGAAAGACTCGAAGGACAATGTGCGGAAGTGGANCGAGTTACAGCTGTTTCTATTGTTTTCTTGATGAAAGCAATTGCGGTATCAGTCAATGTTTCAGGTGCACCCGTAGCCGACCTAATTGATGATACACCAGCGCCACAACCTATCAAAGATGTTGCGCGCTTGATATTCGATAATGAACAATCAGGGAATGCATCATTTTGGAGAACTTTAGATACATTAGATGCTCAAGAATTAGGGGGGCAACAAGCTCAAAATTTCTTAATTTATGTATTTTACAATAGTCTAACAGATGAAATGCGAGAGTTATTCATTTCTTCCGATTACAGTAGTAGTCTAATCTATATTGATATGCCCTTCATGGATGTAGTTGGGACTGAAACTGCTACAAATTTAGTNAATAAGCACGCAGCAAATTCAGGTTTGGGAGGGACTACGGGCACTCCAGAACTAATAGGAGTTGCATCAGTTACAATAGAAGTTAACAATCTGATTGTTGGATCGCAATGGAGTTCACTATTATTCGCTCTTCTATTTACAATTGTTACATTAGGTCTGGTTTTCCGAGATATTTTATACGCTTTATTAACAACCATTCCTGTAGGTTTTACGGTAGCAATGCAGTGGATGATAATGGACTTCGGAGGTGTAGAATTATCACTAGTTACGGTAATGATAGGTTCTATTTTAGTCGGAGTAGGTGTTGATTTTTCCATCCACATTGCTAACAGAGTGAGAGAATTAGGCGGGAATTTAGAAGCGATAAAATCAGCATGCTCTAGTACAGGTATGAGCTTAGCCGAAGCAACTACTGTTACTACTGCAGGTATGTTTTGCGCCTTTGGAATTCCCATTCCAGCGATTAAACCATTCATCACTGTAATAATTATTTTACTAATTATCGCAGCAATTTCTGCACTAATATTACTCCCAGCAATCTATGCATTGATGGTGAAGTTAGATGTGAATCTGACAGGAGGAGTTTCTAGAATGGTGAAAACTGCTGGTCTGAAAAGAGCCATTGAAAGAGATGAAGCAGACGCTATTGATGCGACTCTAATTATCGGTAAATATGATGATGCTTGGTGACGACAGTTTCATTCACCTATTCGCTTTGGCAAGACCATGAATTATTGGTTAATGAAGAGTGAGCCTCATGTATACCCTTGGGAAATGCTAGTCAAAGATAAGAAAACCCACTGGGATGGAGTAAGAAATTATCAAGCTAGAAATATGATGAGAGACGAGATGAAATTAGGAGATTTAGTATTTTTTTATCACTCTAACTTCAAACCACCACATGTTGCGGGGGTAGCAAGAATATGCAGAGAAGGATATCCAGATTTTACTGCGCAAGATCCTGATTCAAAATACTTTGATGAAAAAGCAACGCCAGAAAATCCTAGATGGATGATGGTGGATATTGAACCGGTTAAACAAATGGAAAATATAGTATCATTACAGGAAATGAGAGATAATCCCGCTTTAGACGGGATGAAATTGCTAATGAAGGGATCAAGACTTTCTGTTCAACCAGTAACAAAAAAACATTTCGAAATTGTTTGTAAGATGGGTGGACTAAATAACATTCCAGAATGAAACGTTAGTGGGCACGTCTTCGGTGGACGTTCGTCACCATCGATGAAAAATCATTGGACTCCTCAACTCCGCTATTCCAAGGCATCCAGCATCCCCGGTCGGGCTGCTCGCTTCCGCGCCTGACCTGGTTCCCGGGTATAAGACACTTCGATTTTCCCTCCGGAAAGTCGTTATGCCAACCTGCATCTCTTGGAGGCGAAGTGTCGCTGTCACCCAATGGGTCATCGATGCTTCGTTTACGCCGCCCTCAGACTTCGGGTCACCATTATTGACGATTTGTGAATAATAGAGCACGTCAACACTCCCCCTAGCCCATATATCCGTGATTGGGGTGCCATTTTAATGAACCCCTAGAGTGATATTCGCATTGAACATCTATTCTGCAGAATATTTTGAAGGGCATCCGGTCTGTATTGAACTAGAAGAAATCGTCCATTTCCCGTCAATATTTTCCAAATCCCCTTGTACTGCAACCATGTAACCTTCACCAAAGCCATCTGGTAAAGATATTGTTGAAAAGTCTACAAATAACTCTGCTTCTGTCCCTTTAAGGATAAAAACTTTCGATTCTTCATCCCATGAACCTTCCAAAACTGTTCCTCTCAAATTGATTTCTTCACTGGTATAATCTTCTGGACTATCCATTATTTCATCGACAGTATACTGAACTTCCGGATCAACATTAACATACATTAAAGCAATTAAAGCAATTAATCCTAATCCGACTACAACTAACCTCTTACCTCTGGTTGTAGCCATATACTTTCCAACTAAAATCTACTCAAGAGGTTTTTGTTTTCAAGTGTGTTTAGAACCAACAGCTTCTGAAATATTTGAAAAGTTATTTTTCTTTACATTCGTATTAAGGCCTTTAACAATTCTAGAAGTTATTGAAGGACCTTTGAAAACCAAAGCAGAATATAATTGTATTAAAGATGCCCCAGATGTAATCATATCCCATGCAGAATCTACCGAATCAATTCCACCTACACCGACTATTGGCACCTTTGAATCTGTATAATCATACAACATACTTACGACTTCTAATGAACGTTTTCTCAATGGGCGACCCGAAAGCCCCCCTGATTGAGCGAAAACCGAACGAGATTGGGAGTTCTTAGGTATATATCTTGAAATTGTAGTATTTGTTGCTACAAAACCATCAACATTGCAATCAACTGAAACTTGTGCAGAATCTAGTAAATCATCATCATTCAAATCGGGTGAGAATTTCATTAAAATTGGTTTATAATTTCCTTTCCTATTTCTTACCTCAATACAAGAGGTTAGAACATCTCTCAAATGATCAACTTCCTGTAATTCCCTTAAACCAGGTGTATTTGGAGATGAAACATTCAACACGAATAAGTCTGCATAATCCCAAAGAATATCCAGAGTAGATGAATAGTCATCGGCTGCCTCATCGTTCGAGACTTTTTTTGAACGACCAATATTTGCAGCAACCGGGTTATTAGGCCATAAACCAATAGATCTTCTTTCGATGAGATTTTCTCTAACAGCTAACGCTCCTGGATTATTGAATCCCATTCTATTAACTAATGCGTTTTCCTTATTCGCCCTAAACATTCTTGGTTTAGGGTTTCCATCCTGAGGGAATCTAGTAATTCCACCGTATTCCATCCAAGAGAATCCTAAAGATGGCCAAGCAGATAAGGCTGCAGCCTTTTTGTCAAATCCCGCGGCTATACCTAAAGGATGGCTAAAAGATAAACCAAACACATTAGTTGGTACTTCAGGAGATTGATANAGTGATTTTAGGANNCCACGNCCCATNGAAGTTCTTTCTAATTTAGANAGNGTGGATAGACCAATGCCATGGGCTCTTTCAGAGTCAATTAGACCTAAAATCGGCCTGCCAAACATTCGGTATGGTAGTCCCACGTTGAAGCCGGTGGACCGACACTCTTCAAGCATTACGCACTATCCCAGGACCATGAGGGGTTCTNNGTGGGATGCGGCNGTATCAGAATTGGCTAGAAGAATTCTTCGTTCAAANGGTGTTGAGATAATTCATAACGGNCNATTATCCCAACAAATAGAANATTTATCAAAGGAANTATCTGATAAAGCACCGAAGATAATTTTTGGNATAAAATCCATANTNTCTAANTCAGAAAATATTNTTTTNCAGAATCTAAACTCATCNGACGGAATNATCTCTCTCAAAGAACCTGACTCACTTGAAGTTGTTTGGGTCAAGGGAGGGATAGAAGTATGGAATCAGTTACAAAACAAGATTGTAGAATTGGGCAGAGCTGGTTATCCTGGATGTGTTGGTTGTGCTGGTCCTGCTGCTTCTGAACCTTGGGATGAAGTAAAATCTAGAAGCCGAAAAAACTAGCCGGCCTCGCGCGCCTCGCGTGCGCGCGCGCCTTGTATCAAACTGACTAGACTCAAGTTTATACCGGTAGTATTCTGCGGCCGTTAACAACAGTCGATGCTAGATAATTGACAAAGTGAGGAGAGGACGATATGAAATTAATGATACTCGAGTCCGGTGCTAAAGCAAAGACGGTTAAGAAATATCTTGGCAAAGGGTGGATAGTCCAAGCTTGTGGAGGACATGTTCAAGATTTGCCATCAAAAGGCAGCAAAGGTTCATCTAAATCTATGTGGAAATCAGAAAAAGGAGAGCTNCCAGAACCACCTTGGAGTTGGACAACGGGCGCTGAGAAAAAAATTAAAGATATGATAAAAAAAGCTAAGAAATCGAATGTAGATGAAGTCTACATTGCGACTGACCCAGATAGAGAAGGAGAATTNATAGCNTGGAGGNTGAGCATAATTTTTTCNGATTTTAGTACGCNAAAAAGAGTAACATTCAATGAAATCACTGAAAAGTCTGTTAATGATGCTATCAATCAAGCAAGAGAAATTGATACAGCATTGGTTGATTCAGCCAAAGTAAGAAGGTTCATGGATAGATTGGTAGGTTTCGAATGTTCTAGATTTTCGAGATCTTGGAAATTAGCTTCGATGGGGAGAGTGCAAACGCCCACTTTAGGATTCATAGTTGAAAGAGAGTTGTTGCGTGAGAAACACGTACCAATTAATTTTCATAGTGTAAATTTTAATTCAGATAATGTCAATTTTAAGATACGGTTTCATGAAAAAGGGGAACCAAATGCATGGGTTGATGATGATGGTAAACATTATCCTGATAGAACTTTTGACGAGTCACTAGCTAAGCAAGCAATTGAAACACTGAAGGAAAATAAGAAAATTGAAATTGTTTCAATTAAGGAAGGGAAGAGTAACAGATCCCCTAAACCTCCCTTCACAACAGATACAATGCTACAGGCTGCAAGTTCGACTCTTGGTTGGTCGGTATCAAAAACCAGTTCTCTAGCAGGTGAATTGTATAATTCAGGTCATGTTACCTATATACGAACTGACTCAACTAGAACAAACCAAGGAGCGAGGGAAGCGATAAAGAATTTTATTAAAGATAAATTTGGACATGATTTTCTTGGAGAGGGAGTTCTCGGACCAGATGCAAAGAAAGGAAATAACAACGTCCAAGATGCTCATGAAGCTATCAGACCTACGAGGCCAGAGATAGATAGTTTAAGTGACGAAAACAATAAAGATTTGAAAGCATTATACAGATTAATCTGGGCTAGATTTGCAGGAAGTCAAATGTCTAAATCAATCAGAGAAACAAGAAGTATCCAAGCAAAATCAGAAAATCTAGAATTGAAAATTATGGGGACAGCTTCTTGGAGGACACATGCAGGTTGGGAAGCAGTCTTTGACCAATATCATAAGGATATTATTGAAAAACCTCCAATTTCGAAATTGGAGATTGGGGCAGAATGGGATATAATTCCTAATGATGAAAATCCTAAACTTGTCAGTGATGAGACTAAGCCACCAAGGAGATTTTCTGAAAGTTCAATTGTTCAACAGATGAAAAAAGTTGGTATAGGAAGGCCTTCTACATATGTTTCAACTATTCAAACATTAAACAAAAGAAAATATGTCGAAAACAATAGTGGTTCATTAGTTCCTACGGATGCAGGTAAAACTATGTGGCTTGAAGTTGTTCCTTTCTATAATGAGCAAGATAATCAAGGACTATTCAATAGTGATTTTACGGCTCAAATGGAGTCCAATTTAGACACTATAGAAGATAGTACTCAATCTGCACCAAAGATTTGGCATGAATTTATAGAAAAATTTGAAACAATGAATGAGAATGCAAAGACGAAAAAGCGAAGTGTACCCTCTAAAAAGCAAATTGAGCTTCTAAATAATCTTATTAAAAATATGAATGAAAAGGATCTAACTAGATATCTGAATGGTAAGAAGCCTGATGAACTATCTGGAGATGAAATGAAAGAAACCCTAGATTTGATTATTGGTGAAGGGGGGGACTTCCCTGCCAGTGATAAACAAATGAATTTAATAATTAAATTAGCAGATCAACTGGAATTTTCTCTGGAAAAAATTTGTGAAATCGGTGAAGTTGAAGATATTAACAATCTAACTGGAGGGAAAGACGGTAGCGCTAGTAAAGTTATAGATTTCTTAATCAAGAAAAGTCAACTATTACCTGCAACGGAATCACAAGTCAAATTAGTCGAAAAAATCGCTCTCAGGGAAGAGCTTCCATTGAGCGACATTCTTTCGATAGCGAATATTGTTTCTATAGATGAATTGACGAAAAAAGATGCTAGTTTAATCATAGACACTATGATGAAGAAAAATAAAAAATCTCGTAAGAAATGAGATTTAATTTAGAAGATATCAATAAGGCGTGCCTGTTGAATAAAACATGGAAGAGTTCGACTATGATGTTGTGATAGTCGGGGCAGGGCCTATTGGAGGCTATCTAGCACAAAAACTAGCGAAAAATAATCTTAGAGTTTTGATTTTAGAAGAGCATCAAGAAATTGGGAGACCTTTTCAATGTGCAGGTTTGGTAAATCCAAAAGCAATGAAATCTGTAAATCTTCCAGATACTGTATTAACACCGATCTGGGGGGCCAGAATATATAGTCCAGAAGGAACATTGGTAGAAATTGGACAGGAGGAAAAAATTCGCACCTGGTCTGTTTGTAGGAAACTGTTTGATGAAGCTGTTGTAATACAGGCAATAGAAGCTGGTGCTGANCTCTGGTTATCAAGTAAACCAACTAAATTAGATATTGAACAAGATAAAGTAATTATTGAGATTTTGACTGCGAATGGACTTAAAAAATTAACAACAAAAGTGATTTGTGGAGCAGACGGAGCGCATTCTTGGGTTAGAAGAGAGGCACGTATGGGAAGGCCGAAAGAAACAATGATCGGGATGCAAATAGAAGTTACAGGATATAATGGCAAGAATGGAAAACTTGACATGTATACTGGTTCAGAAATTTCACCTGGCTTTTTTACTTGGGTAATACCATCAGGAGATTCTGCAAGAGTCGGCGTTTGGAGTCAAACAAAATATATCGGAGATAAGTCNTGTGAGGATTTGCTACATGAATTAATGTATAACAGTAGATGGTCTCATAAATTCAAAGATTGTAAAGAGGTCGGGAGATTTGTTGGGTCAGTTCCCAGTGGAATTTTGAAGAAGACAACTTCTGATAGAATCGCTCTTTTTGGTGACGCTGCGGGCATCTGTAAACCTACTACAGGAGGTGGCATTGGACCAGGTTTTTCTCACATTGATTTAATTATTGATGACTTCAGTGATTTAATCAAAAGTAATAATTTAGACTCTTCAAATCTATCAAAGATTGATAAAAAATTAGATAAAATGAGGAAATCACAATCAAGAGCAAGGGCATTAAGAGATGCATTCCTTTCACATTCAAGCGATGAGGAGCTTGAAGAAATTTTCAAAGTTTGGGCGAAACCAGATGTAATAAAAATGATTAATGAAGTTGGAGAAATAGAAAATCCGATTCCACTGGGAACTAAGATGTTGAAGGAAATTCCCGAATTCAGAAAATTGGCTGGGAAAGCGATTAAGGCTGTTCTATGGAGTTGAGAAATTGGAAAAATCAGTTCAAAGGATAAGATACCCTCCATTCGAACATTATGATATGATACCGGAAGAAATACCAATAATAGAAATCATATTAGAATCTGAAAACAAGCCGCCGCCGGCGTTTAAGATTGGTTCCGAAGATGACTGGTTTGTGGAATGGAGAAAATTAAATGAGAGTGATAACTCAAAAAAAGTATTGAAAGGAGATGTTTCAAAAGAAACATTTCCATTTTTA
Source organism: Methanobacteriota archaeon (assembly GCA_002686525.1). Classification (GTDB taxonomy): domain Archaea; phylum Thermoplasmatota; class Poseidoniia; order Poseidoniales; family Thalassarchaeaceae; genus MGIIb-O2. The sequence continues at coordinate 15,165 of NZDA01000033.1, forward strand.
ATGAGGACAAGGAATGGTTGGTATATTGATCCTGACCCAATGCACTATAGGGCTAGGAAAATGATTGCTCCAGCGGTGATAATCTTAATCTCTACATTATTCTTAAGAGCAATAACTCCGGTATTTAGCGAAGTTAACTTTATCAATCCTTTATTGGAATTGCTAAATTATTCAGTAAGAATAGGAGAATTAGATTATCCTCTCTTTTTATTCGTCGCCTTTCCAATATTTATTTCACCAATGATTTTTAGAATGATCGCTAATATGAGAGATATAAGAAGACAGAATAATTTGATCAGTAATCCAATCGAAGCACCAGATATTGATATTATCATAGGTGAAAATGAAATTGATATCTCAATAATAAAGTTACCATCCTCATTGAATGTTGTTAGAGGAAGGATACAGGTTGGAATAGCTGTTCCTGAAAGGAAAATGATTCTTGATTCTCAAGGTAAAAAAGAGGGGGAACAAACAATTCCAGGGATGTCAACTGCGCTTCCTGCAAGAAGAATTGCTTCAAGTGAAGAATTAGGTACAGGAGTTGGCGAATCGATTCCAATGAATGTTGCAGATAGGAGAGTGATGATGCTCGAGCCAATGAGGGTTTTAGATCCTGGTGAATGGACTGATTTATCACAAATTGAAAATATGAATAATATCAAGTTAAAAGGACCATCAGATTTATGGCCGGGCTCTATTTACTCTGGCCTCATTGCAATACATTGGGAATTAATAATCGATTTTCTAGGAAACGATGGTACTAAGATGAAATGGGTAAGACCAATATTAATGGAAAATTATCATCACAAAATTGAAATCCCAAAATTACCCGTCAGGAGCGGGAGATTAGAGCTTTCTGACTATTAACCCTGTAATGGGATTGGGGCAATAAATTTATTTTCATTAAGAATTTTAGTTTCTAGATGATTATAGTCTGAGTCTCTTTTTACAGGCGTGAATCCTGCTCTGATTATTGAAGATTGTAGTTCTTCTTCTTTAGCCAGTGTTTTCTTTGTTCCAGATGCTGAAACAACATTTTCTTCCATCATAGTAGAACCTGCATCATCGGCACCGGCTAATATGGCCATTTGCGCCACTCCTANACCCATTGTAGGCCATGATGCTTGTATATGNTCAATATTATCGAAAAACAATCGTGAGACAGAAATATGCCTNAGGTATTCAACAGGACCTGCTCCTAATTCTATCTTGTTTCTTCCTCGGTTTCTCTTCCCAAAGGAATTATTCTCTAATTGAACGGGCCAAGCCACAAAGGAAGTGAACCCTACTCTTCCCTTAGAAATAGCTAGGTCTTGTAATTCTCTAATTCTTTCCATGTGTAGTATACGGTGATGTTCGGTTTCACCGAAACCAAAAACATTTGTTGCAGATGTTGTTAAACCTAATTCTTGAGCTTCACTCATCACTCTGAGCCAATTTTCTGCTGAACCTTTCTTTGGAGAAATATCTAGACGAACGTCATCTACTAGCATTTCAGCACCACCGCCGGGAAGACCATGCATACCTGATTTTTTTAATTTCGTTAGNACTTCATATGTAGTCAANTCACATACATCTGCAATNCCCTCAATTTCAATNGGAGAAAAACAATCNANGGAAATTTTNGGATGTTTTTCACGGATATTTGATAGTAACTTGAGATACCAATCAAGNCCCAAATCAGGATTAACTCCTCCTTGCATAAGAATTCTAGAACCTCCAATNTCTTCCAATTCAGTTATTCTTTGACTAATCTCTTCAAATGACTGAGTGTATTCCTCAGAATGACCCGGAGGCCTGTAAAATGAACAGAACTGGCAATTTATTGTACAGACATTTGTATAATTGATATTTCTATCTACAAGATATGTTACAACATTACCAGGTACTTGTCTTTTCCTTCTCTCAAGTGATGCGAACATTAAATCATTAATGTCTGCCTTTTCATAAAGGATTGTTGCGTCCTCTACTGTGAGTCTCACAGCTTCCGGTGAAAGTTGCTCTGAGAGTATAGTTTTCCAGTCACGCATAAAATCACTCTTTACCCATACCGACTAATGATTCGATTTCTGAAACTTCCTTTGGACAAGAAGATGTTAGAACCACAGGACCATCATTTGTGACTAGAATATCATCTTCAATTCTGACTCCGATACCAGAGTATCTTTCCGGAATCTCTACATCAGAACGCCAACTACCAAAATATAGACCTGGCTCAATAGTTAGAATCATTCCATGTTCAAGGATTCTTTCAGGCCCTTTATCTCCCTGTCTGCCACCTCCCACATCATGAACATCTAAGCCTAGCATGTGGCCTGTACCATGCATGAAAAAATTTCTGAACGGACCATCGAAATTCGTCCCTAAAGCCTCCTCAATGTCACAATTTAGAACTCCTAGATCAATTAATCCCTGTGCTAGAACTCTCGAGCTTGCATGGTGCATTGAACTCCATGGAGAACCAACTACACAAGCCTCGATAGCTGCCTTTTCAGCTTCCAAAACTAATTCATAAATCTCTCTTTGTGGATCTGAAAATTTACCATTTACAGGCCAAGTTCTAGTGATATCTGATGCATAACCTGATATCTCACAACCAGCATCTACGAGAACCAATTGTCCATCTTTAATTTCCATATTATTTGAGTGATAATGCAAAATTGTTCCATTATCGCCTCCACCGACAATAGAACCGTAACTCGGAGTACTTTTGTTTGAGGTAAAATGTGCTTCGATAATGGATTGGATTTCCCATTCACCAATACCTGGATGAGTATTCATAATCGCTTCTTTATGTGCATTTGAGGCCAACAATGCTGCGCTTTTCATAACACTAATTTCTTCATCAGATTTAATTACTCTTAATTCATCAAGATAGGGTAGAGGGTCAATAAATTCCTCGTATTGATCTGATGAGTAAACAATAATATCTAATTTTTTATTCACTCCTAGTATACTAGAAATTGATTTAGATTGAGTTAATTTTTCTTCAAT